>JBFXAV010000151.1:0-6458 GCA_050183935.1 Candidatus Korobacteraceae bacterium
TCTTCATCATCTGGATGATCTGGCCCGGCAACGCCCCAATGTAGGTGCGGCGGTGGCCGCGAACCTCAGCCTCATCGCGTACGCCGCCCAGCGACATGCGCACGAACTTGCGGCCGGTGGCCTTGGCGATGGACATTCCCAGCGAAGTCTTGCCCACGCCCGGAGGCCCGACAAAGCAAAGGATGGAACCTTTGGGATTTTTTACAAGCTGGCGAACGGCCAGAAATTCAAGAATGCGCTCCTTGATCTTCTCCAGCCCATAGTGATCTTCGTTCAGAACTTTTTCCGCGCGGTCGATGCTGCGAATTTCTTTGGAGCGCTTCTTCCACGGAACCGCGAGCAGCCAGTCCAGATAGTTGCGGGATACGGTCGATTCCGCCGACATCGGCGGCATGGCTTCCAGTTTTTTGAGCTCCTGGAGCGCCTTTTCATGCACCTCTTTGGGCATGCCGGCGGCTTCAATCTTTTTCTTCAGCTCGTCATACTCGCTCTTTTCGCCGCGTCCCAGTTCCTTTTGGATGGCCTTGATCTTCTCGTTGAGGTAATACTCCTTCTGCGCCCGCTCCATCTGCCGCTTCACACGCGACTGGATGGTGCGGTCCATGTTCAGCTTTTCAATCTCGATCTCCAGCACGTCGGCCACGCGGTTCAGGCGCTCTGCGGGATCGAAGATCTCCAGCAACTCCTGCTTTTCCTCAATGGAGAGCTGGAGATTGGCGGCGATGGTGTCGGTGAGCTTGGCCGGGTCTTCATGCCGGACCGCCGCAATCATGGTCTCAAAGTTCAGCGACTGGGCCAGCTTCACGTACTGCTCGAAGAGGGAAGTCACGCGCTGCATGCCCGCTTCCAGCGCCGGGGTTACCTCTCCGGGATACTTCATGGTGCGGATGGAGGCTTCCAGGTAGCCATCTGCTTCCGTCACCTGCAATACCTTGCCGCGCTCCAAACCCTCAACTAGAACTTTAATGTTTCCGTCGGGAAGCTTCAGGCTCTGGACGATATTGACAATCGTGCCGACCTGAAAGACTTCGGTTGGCTTGGGTTCGTCCACGCTGGCGTCGTGCTGGGTGGCGAGGAAAATCTTCTTGTCGGCGGCCAGTGCTTCTTCCAAAGCGCGCACGCTGGACTCGCGCCCAACCACGAAGGGAGTCATCATGTACGGAAAAATGACGACATCCCGGATGGGCATCATCGGCAGCTTCTTGGTTTCGAATTTTTCTTTGGACTGCGTCACTGGTCCTGCTTTCTTGTTCCTGATGTCCTGGGACTTGGGCCGGTGCCCGCTACACGGCTTTTCCCTGTACGCTTTCCACGCATACGGAAGCAAAAAGCCCGCGCTACCAGACGCCTCTCCTGGCAGGGAAACTTCCACCATTATAAATGCTGGAATCCAACCGGGCGCAATTCCGGGGTGAATTCGGCATTCTTTTCGTTATGGTTACAAAGGATACGGCCTTATGGTGGACGCTTGATCCTTGTGTCTCCGGTGTGCTTTTTGGCTGAGCGCGCGCTTCAGGTGCATGCCACGGCCTGGAAGGTGGCTTGAATCGCCGCAGTCTGCCACGCCTCTTGACCGCAGATGCTGCTGCTAGGATAAGCATTACAAACGGTCTTTTCTTTTGTTTCATCATTCATTAACACAAAGACCTTAGTATTGGCGGCGTCTCATGGCTCGCATTGCGCTCGACCACCCTGACTATTACCTGAATCGCGAAGCTGCCTCGCTGGCATTCAACCGCCGCGTGTTGGAAGAGGCCCAGGATGAGCGTAATCCCATGTTGGAACGGATTCGCTTTCTTGCCATCAGCGCCGCCATTCTGGATGAATTTTTTGAAGTTCGCGTCGCCGCCCTGCTGCAGCGAGTGGAAGACGGCCTAACCGATTCCAGCCCGGATGGGCTGACTCCCGCGGAAGAGGCGCGGCTGATTGACGTGGAAACCCATGCCCTGGTTGAAGACCAGTATCGCTGCTGGAATGAGCAGCTGCGCCCAGGATTGGCCGAGCAGGGGATCCGCGTACTCGGGCTTGAGGAAGTTGACGGGGATGGCAAAGCTTTCCTGAATGATTACCGTAAGCGCGAGCTCGATCCGCTGCTGACGCCAGTAACGGTCGATCCGGCGCATCCCTTTCCCCGCGTTATCAATAAGGCGCTGTGCCTGGGGCTGGTACTCAGGCGGCGCAGGCGGGCCTCCGGTACCTACATGGGGGTGGTTACCGTACCTCGGGTTCTCCCGCGCCTTATTCGGCTGCCTTCCGAAAACGGCACCGACAACTATGTTTTTCTCGCCGACCTCGTGGCTGCGCATGCGGGGCAGATGTATCGCGGATATGAAATTGTGTCCGCCGCGCCGTTTCGTATCACGCGCAACAGCAACCTGTATGTGCAGGAAGAGGAGTCCCGCAGCCTGCTCGAAGCCGTGCGAACCGAGCTGCACAACCGGCGCAAGGGCGACGCCGTCCGCCTGGAAGTGGAGGCGGAAGCCAGCGCTGAGATTGTGGATCGCCTCCAAAGCACGTTCGGTTTGCGCGTCTGGCAGGTATTCCATACCCCCGGCCCGGTGAGCCTTTCGCGCCTGGGAACTATTTACGACCAGATCGACCGGCCCGACCTCAAGTTTCGTCCCTTTACTCCCCGTGAGCTTCACCTGACGGAAAAGTCCACTGATCTGTTCGAGGAGATTCGCAAGCGCGACATCCTGCTGCATCATCCCTTCGACTCCTACGATTCCGTGGTGTCATTCGTTGAGTCCGCGGCAAGGGACCCGCGGGTCATGTCGATCAAGCAGACGCTCTACCGCACCAGCAGCCAGTCTCCGATTGTGCATGCCCTGGTCGAAGCCGCGGCTCATAAGGAAGTCACCGTGGTCGTCGAGGTGAAGGCCCGCTTCGACGAAGCCTCAAATATTCGCTGGGCGCGTGAGCTGGAGGACGCGGGTGTGCAGGTGTTCCATGGGCTAGTGGGGCTGAAGACTCATTGCAAGATGGCCCTGCTGGTGCGCAAAGATCTGGATGGGGTTACCCGCCGCTATCTTCACCTCGGCACGGGCAATTACAATCCGGTGACGGCCGCCGCCTATACCGACTTGAGTCTGCTGACCAGCAACGAAGAGATGACCTCGGCGGCGCATTCGCTCTTCAACTTCCTTACTGCATATGCGGAACAGCCCAACTATCAGCCGCTCCTGGTTGCTCCGGTGGACCTGGCACAAAAGACGCTTGCGTTGATTGCCCGCGAGTCGGAACATGCGCGGCAGGGCCGTCCCGCGCGCATTATTGCCAAGATGAACGCATTGCTTGAGCCCAGCATTATTCAGGAGCTGTACCGTGCCTCGCAGGCCGGAGTGGAGATCGACCTGATCGTTCGCGGCATGTGCGCGCTGCGTCCTGGAGTTCGCGGGGTGAGCTCGCGCATCCGGGTACGCAGCATTGTGGGCCGTTTCCTCGAGCACACTCGCATCTTCTGTTTCGGCAATGGCGGCAACGAGGAGATTTACCTGGGCAGCGCCGACTGGATGCCACGCAATCTCTACGAACGTGTGGAACTGCTGTTTCCGCTGCGAGACCCGATTTTGCGACAACGAGTTCGCGACGAAATTCTTGCCGCCTATCTGGCGGATACTGCCAAGGCCCGCATTCTTCGCCACGATGGAAGCTACGAGCGTGTGGAGCGGCCTAACATCCGCCTGTTCTCCGCGCAGGAGTTCCTGCTGGAGGCGGCCGAAGGCAGGCAGGCGCTGGATTCGATTCCGCGCACTCCAGCACGCAAGGGGCGTTCCCGAACGCGTGAGGTCAAAGCATGATCGTTTACTTTTTTCGTCACGCCAGCGCGGGCGCGAAACGCGCGAATGCCTCGGCGGATACACGACGGCCTCTGGATTCCGAAGGCATTGCGCAGTGCGGGTACATGGGGCGTTCTCTGGCCGCTCTCAACGCCCACGTGGACGTGATTATCTCCAGCCCTTTCAAGCGTGCCTCGCAGACTGCTGCGCTGGTAGGGAACGAGATCGGCCATGAAGGGAAAATTCAGTTTGACGATGCCCTTCGCCCTGATGCCACGTTCGAAGCCTTTCGCGACCTGCTCGACCGCCACCGTCAGGACGAAGCCATCATGGTGGTTGGCCATAATCCCAGCATGAGCAATTTCCTGAGCTTGTTGGTCACCGGCGGGTCAAGCCGCAACTCCATCGAGATGAAGAAGGGCTCGGTGGCCAAGGTGGAACTGGGAGGTCCGCGGCGTCCGGCCGTGCTGAAGTGGTCGCTCACTCCCAAGGTGGTGCGTACGCTTCACGAGAGCAGCGGCACCAAGTCTCGCCCGAAGAGTTCGCGAAAGTAAGGCGCTTCCTTTTCCAGAGCCCAGATCTCCAGTTCTGCTCCGCTGCGCCGCGCGCGCACTCGCAGAATTACCTTGTCGTCCTGCACCCGGACGTCGATCCCGCTCACTGCGCGTCGTCGGCCCTGATCCAGTGCCCTGGCAAGCCGCAGCAGGATCACCGCCTTGGGAATGAACGGTCGATCCAAAGCCGGGACCAGCGCGACGGGCCGGTCTGCCGGCGACGGACGCGACTTGCCCACGTAGCGCGCAATGGCTGCGATGATACGACGTTGCTCCAGCGTGTACCCGAACATCTCGGAGTTGGCCACAATATAGTGCGTGTGCCGATGCCGTCCGGCCCGATTCAGGTAGCTGCCCACTTCGTGCAGCATGGCGGCAGCCGCCAGCCAGTCGGAGTAGTCAGGTGGAAGCTCGTGTACTGGGGCGAGCCTGCGGAACAACTCCACCGCCAGGTCGCGAACGTGCTGCGCAAAACGCTGGTCCACGCCGTAGTGTTCCCCGGCATTCAGCAACGTGGAGCTGCGTTCAGAAGCAATGCGCTTACGCATCTGCTCGCTTGGGCCATAGTCCGCGGCCATCTGCGCCAGCACTCCATCGCGCAGTCCCAGCGGGGAGTAGCGGAACCCGGGCAGTTTGAGCCGGTCCATCAATTCCGCAAAAACCCAGGCACCGGCGACAATGATCTCCGCGCGACGGGGTCCAATGCCGGGTATTACACGGCGCTCGGCGGCGGTCATCTTCGACAGCTTTGCTGCCAGCTGGGCTACCCCTCTGGCGGGCACCATGGATGAGTCTCCCGGCAAGGATTCTCTTCCGTGCCAGGCTCCCGCCAGCGCCGCCGGAGTTCCCGAAGTGGCCAACACGGTAGTGACCCGGTCTTTGAGCAGTCGTTGCTGGTAGCGCCCGATTTCTTCTGCGATGAAGCTGCGCAACCGCGTGAGTTCCTTCTGCTTGGGAGGATCGCGGCGGAGAAACTCCTGCGTTAGACGCACTGCTCCGATGGGCAGACTGTAAAGCTGGCGAATCTGCCCCTGAGCGGAGACCGTGACTTCGCAACTGCCTCCGCCGAGGTCGATCAGGAGCATTTTCGAAGCCCGAAGGCGAGTTCCCGAAATCACTCCCAGGTGAATCAATCGGCCTTCTTCGAGCCCGGAGATTACCTCTACCCGCCAGCCCGTGGTGGAGCGCGCCCAGTTCAGGAAAGCGCTGGCATTACGCGCATCGCGCAGAGCACTGGTGGCCACCACGCGCACCGCACTGGCCCCATGTGTCTGGCAGATTTTGTGGAAGCGCTGCAGAATTTTGACGGTGGCGTGGAGTGCCTTTGGGTCCAGTAGCCCGGTGCGGAAGACGGACTCACCCAGGCGCGTGACTTCGCGGTCCTCCTGCACCACCTGCATGCGATGCCGCTCCAGGCGGGCCACCTTGAGCCGCACGGAGTTCGCGCCAATATCAACAGCCGCCAGGGTGAGCATTAGAAATTTTGCAGTTACAGATCACAGAATTCAAAACCACGGATGCGCTTAAGCGACCGCTGTCTTTGCTTGTGGTTCCGCTGCGGCGGGCTTGCGCTGTGTCACGTTCGGCATTACCGCCAGCGCTCGTTGCACCTGGGCAATGGTTTCCAGCGCGTGCAAAAAACGGGCGTGGGTCTGTGCGCGCAGCGCAGTGAGCAGGGGAGAAGGGCGCGACTCCGGAAGCACCTTCTCTGCCGCTGTAGTCAGTGTGAGCCAGTCGTGCCAGTCACCCGTTGCATCCTGAATGCTCTTGAGCCGCTTGACCACCGTTTGGGCGCGTGGGTAAGGCACAGCCATTTCGGCGCGGTAACGAGCACGCTTGGTGTCCATACGGAAGTCGTGGAGATTGGCCTCTGTGAGCGGTTGGCGTTGGCGAGAGGCGGTAAGGAACTGGTCCAACGCCTCTGTGAACCATACCGCGCGCTGTTCACGCGACTGCCGCATCTGCCCGGATGTAATGGAGAGAGATTGCGCCAGCGTCTTTTCCAGCGTGCGCCGCGGCGTCTCTTCCAGCAGTTTTTCCAGTTTCTTGGATTGCCGTGCGCGTGCCTGCTCCAGCGATTGCAGCACGCGGGCCTTATCGCGAGCCCCAGCTTCTACCTTAAGTC
>JBFXAV010000152.1:0-6456 GCA_050183935.1 Candidatus Korobacteraceae bacterium
GTACCTCCGGCGCCAGGTGTACGTCATCACAGTCCACAATGACTGCGTGAAACCGTCTTCGGCTCAGTTCCTCTTCCGCCTGCTCAGCGCCCGTGCAAACTTCCAGGTTCATATCCAGTTCCTGGTAGATGCGCCGGAACATTCGGATTACGGCGTCGTCGCGGCTGAGGAGCAGGCCGAAGAACATTCTTCCATGTTAGTACCGAATTCCATTTTGGGAAAGTAACGCGCGTAATGGATGCACCTGTGCCGGAACGAGGTACTCAAGTTACAGCGTGCCTGGAGTCCCCTGCATAAAGTCCGCTGGAATTTGGCGGGCAGAAGCTCCAAACTAAAGTCATGCGAAAGACGGTGTATCTGTCGTTGGGTTCCAACTTGGAGAATCGTGAGCAGAATTTACAGCGCGCGATAAGCCTTTTGGAATCAGTAGGGAAGGTGGAGGCCGTCTCCTCAACTTATGAAACGGAACCAGTCGATCTCATAGCCCAGCCCTGGTTTTTGAACTGCGCTCTCGCGCTTGCCACGGAAAAGCTGCCACGCCAGTTGCTGGCCAGCGCCTTGCAGATTGAGCAATCCATGGGACGGCGCCGCCTCCAGCCTAAGGGGCCGCGCTTGATTGATATCGACATTCTGCTGTTTGGGCGGTCGATTGTGGACACCGGGGAGCTTACCATTCCGCACCCAGCCATGCACGAACGCCGCTTTGTTTTGGAGCCGCTGGCGGAGATCGCTCCTGATGTGCGTCACCCCGTGTTCAAGCGCACCGTTCGCCAGCTTCGCGATGCCCTTCCTGCGGGAGGTCCGGCGGTCCGTCGTCTGCAAAGCCTCACGCCGTAGGCGCGGGTTCACGTTCCTGCGCTCAAGCCACTCCGGAGTGACTTGTCCCCAGGCTCCTGCCGCGGCGATCATCCCTGAATGACCCATACGGCCCTGGTCGAGCTGGCGGTAAGCTGGCTGCGCTCCCGCTATCGCTGCGGAATCATTCTTTCGGAGCAATCCTGTTCCTCCGGCGAGCAGCCCGATGTGATCGGCTGGAAGAAGAAATGCCGCTCCGTGCTGGTGGAGTGCAAGATCTCTCGCGCCGATTTTCTGGCGGATCGGGAAAAGCCCTTCCGTTGCGATCCTGCGCTGGGCATGGGCTCCGAGCGCTACTACATGGTTCCCGCCGGACTGGTGCAAGCGGGTGAGTTGCCGGAAGGATGGGGACTGCTCGAAGTCCGCAACCGTGCTGTGCATTTGGCAGTACGATGCAGCCTGCGGCGGGATATGCGCAGCTCGGAGGGGCTTCGCAATGAGCTGAACCTGTTACTGGCCAGCCTGGCCCGAGTGGAACTACGCATCGAGCCGCAGACCATCACGGATTTCCTCAAGTGGGAAAACCGCATGGCCCGCTACAACGGAGGGAAGCTGCCGGAGGGGATGGCGAAGCCGCAAAACGCATATCTATGAGCCGCTTACCAAGTCAAACTCGAGAGGTTTAAAGGTTGTGCTCAGCCCAGGCGCTCGTCAAAAGTTGTGTCGTCCCAAGCCTCGTACGGTTTGGTCCCCGCCCCAAACACCCGCGCGAAAATCTTGTCCACGTTCCGTAGCTGCCGCTTCAGGTCGAATGCGGCCTCCAGTCGCTTAGCAGGCACCCGCTTCGTGATCTCCGGATCGGACATGACTCGCTCGCGGAAGTTCTCGCCCTTCTGCCACGCTTCCATGGCGTGCCGTTGCACCATCCGATACGCATCCTCGCGCAGGATGCCGTGCTCCACCAGGTCCAGCAACAACTGGCCGCTATAGACGAGGCCTCCGCCGGCATCTAGGTTAGCCTTCATGCGCTCGGGATAGACCACCAGCGTATCGATCAGATTGGCTGTCTTGTGCAGCAGGTAGTCCATCAGAATTGTGGAGTCGGGCAAGATTACCCTCTCCACGGAAGAATGCGAAATATCGCGTTCGTGCCAAAGAGCAACATTTTCCAGTGCCGCCTGCGCGTTCGACCGCACCAACCGCGCCAGCCCGGAGATCTGTTCGCAGGTCACCGGGTTGCGCTTGTGCGGCATGGCCGAGGAACCCTTCTGCTTTTCGCTGAAGAACTCTTCTGCCTCGCGCACTTCGGTTCGTTGCAGGTGGCGGATTTCCGTGGCGATCTTGTCCAGCGTGGACGCAGCCACAGCCAGCATGCTGAGGTAATGCGCGTGCCGGTCGCGCTGGATGACCTGCGAGCTGATGGGCGCAGCCTTTAGCCCCAGGCGCTCACAGATGCGCTCTTCCATCTCCGGGTCGAGGTGCGCGAATGTACCCACTGCGCCAGACAGCTTCCCCACCCGCATGTCTTCCGCCGCGCGCTCAAATCGCTCAAGGTCGCGCACGACTTCGGAGTACCAGTTCGCCAGCTTCAGCCCGAAGGTGATCGGCTCGGCGTGCATGCCGTGGGTGCGGCCCACCTGCGGGGTGTCCTTGAACTCCAGGGCCCGGCGGCGCAGCACGTCCCTCAGCCGACCGAGTCCTACGCGGATGACCTCCGAAGCGGCGCGAACTTGCAGCGCCTGCGCCGTATCCACTACATCGTTCGAGGTAAGACCATAGTGCAACCAGCGGGATTCGGGTCCAATCTTTTCCGCCACAGCGGTGGTGAAGGCGATGACGTCGTGCTTTACTTCCGCCTCAATCTCCTCGATACGGTGCAGGTCGAAGTCTGCCTTGGTCCGGATTGCGTCCGCCGCCGACTGCGGCACAATGCCGGCTTCCGCTAATGTTTCCGTGGCGGCGACCTCAACGGCAAGCCATTGGCGATAGCGGTTTTCCTGGCTCCAGATACGGCCCATCTCCGGGCGGGTATAGCGTGCAATCACCAGCGGCTCCTTTGCCGGGAACATGCGCCAGCCGGGTCTCCCGTGACAATCCGGCGACAGGGGCACAGAAGGGAATCTTACCCCCGGCGAAAACCGACTATTCTAACCGCCCCGGGAGAAATTCGCCTCTTTCTATCGTGAAGCGAGATAGTTTCATTGACCCGTTGACTGGCCGGGATTACACTTGCAATGGAGCCATCGGCCTCCGGATTCGATCCCAATACCCGCTCCACCCAACAATGAACACACCACGCATGTCGATTCACCGTGGCTTGCCTGAGGAGGAAAGATGACTCCCCGGACCGCAGCCGTTCAGCCCGACTACCAGGTTATGTCGGAGTTGCGTTACCAGATTCGCCGCTTTCTGCGCTTCAGCGAGATTACGGCGCGCGAGGTCGGCCTTGAGCCGCAGCAGTATCAACTGATGCTAGTGCTTAAAGGGCCGCCGGAAGGTTTTCGCGGACGCGTGGGTGAAGTCGCGGAGCGCCTACAGATCCAGCATCACAGTACCGTCGAGCTTGTGGACAGGCTTGCCCGCCGCGGCATGGTACGCCGCCGCCGCGGCAGCGACGATCGCCGTGAAGTGCTGCTGGAACTGACTCCCAAGGGCGACAAGATGCTGCGCGAACTCGCGCTCCGCCATCGCGAAGAACTTCGCAGTGTTGGTCCGGAGATGGTGGAGGCGCTGAAGAAAGTAATCAAGGACATCGAGCGCCAGCCTGCCACGCGCAAGCGAACAAAAGCTTCGTCCAAGAAGAGTTGATGCCGTCCGAGCAATCGCAACTGGAAATCCTCCCATGAGTCCCCCTGCGAATACTTCATACCGGGGTCAGGCTGCTGACACTGGACATTCACTCTGTGTGGTTGGATATCTGGGCCGAGATTCCATGCTCGCCGCCCGTCTGCGCCGCGTCGAGGAAGAACGCGTGCGCGAGCCGGGATGGATTCAAAGATTCCGCGCGAGTTGATCGCGCCTGGATTGCAAGACTGAAATGATTGAGGTTACTCGGCTATCATCGTGTGTTCCATCAGGGGCTTAAGCTCCTCGATGGAAATTCCGATCGTGCCTCCGGCAAAGCCATCCAGGTAGGCTGCATTCACGCCGATCACTTCTCCGTGCGAGTTGAAGACCGGGCCGCCGCTGCCTCCCTGGGCCGTAGGCGCGTCATAGATCAACTTTTCTTCAACCACATCCCCCAGGTGGCCATAGGTAGCTGAAGGACGGATCAGGCTTTGCGATGCCAGGTCACGCGCGATTGCCATGGTGTCCTGGGAGAAGGCCAGCCGCTTGTAAACTTTGCCCGGGGACTTGGCGAGCATTGCTGTTACTCCCATCGGATATCCCACAACCACCACCGGATCTCCCGGGACGCCCGGAGAGGTAGCCAGCGGCAGCGGACGAAGGTTCATGTCGGCCGGAGTGGCAAAGCGCACCACTGCCACGTCCGTAGTCCGCGAAACCCGTGGATCGGCCAGTGGAATCGCCGAGGGCGCCCCCGGGAAAAAGGCCTCCAGCTTCTCCAGCTTGGCCTTGGCTCCTCGCCGGATAAGCTGTTCATCATGTTCATCATCCCACCACGGCTCCACAACGTGCCGGTTGGTGGCGACCATACCCGGAGCCACCAGAAATCCTGTGGCGGAGAGCCGGCTGCGATAAGCCTGATTCGCTTCCTGCCCCGGCAGCGTCAACGAATACACCGCATGGATGTAGCAAATGGAATCGCGATGGCGCCCCAGCACCAGTACCGGCATGGCCTGCTCCTGCTTCAAGCGGCTTACCTCCGCCGTCAGGAGCGCAACTGAGTCGGTCAGTTTGTTCGCGGTCAACAGGTGGACGATGGCGAGGGAAAGCGCCAGCGTGGTGACCAGAAACGTTGCAGTCACCATGCGCCGGTTCCAACGGAAATGGCTACTTGTTTCCACGCACCCCTATTTCGCCCCAACCCGGTTGGATGCGCAAAACAAATCGCGGTGCAGCGGCTTACGCCGGAAATACTTTCGGGTTACCCGGGTAACTGCAAGCTGGGGCTGCAGGCGCGCGATTCCCTGTGCGGCATTCCTGGTGCCCAAGGTTACGCTTGAGCGTCTTCCCAGCCATTTTCGGCCCGAACCTGCTTGCAAAACCCAGGGGACTGGGGCATTTTCTAGCCAAAGACCTACTTTGGAAGATGTCTCGGAGGCACTTTGCCGCGAGGTGGTACGCCACCCCTGGTGCCCATGTGGCCCGGCGTGCGCGTGACGGAACAAAACCCGTTTCCCTTCTTTCCCTTCGACCCGCGCTGGCGTCAGGGCTTTTCCAGCCTTGATTTGCAGACGTTTTGCGCGCTGCTTCGGATGGCCTGGGTCTCCCCGCGTCCGTGCTTTCTCTCGGCCGATGCCAGCGTCTTGAATCACACTCTCCACAGACTCGGGCATCCCTCCGCCAGCGAACGAGTCCTGGCACAGTTTTCGCGCCACAAGCAGACGGGCCTGCTGTATTTCCCGCCGCAACTCCGAGCTCTGGGTCGCCTGGTTCGCGGAGAAGACCTTTACGCATTACTCTGGGATGAGGAGCTGTGAGGACTGGCACAGTGTCGCGTGCCCAAGCGCGGTCAACAGCAACTCCGACGAAAGTGTTCCGGATTTCACGATTCAACTAACGATTCAAGCTGAAGGATCTGTCATGAACTCCCCCAATTCCTCCGCCTTTCAGCCCGCAACCCAGCCGGCCCCTGACGCCACCGAAACCATGAAGACGTGTCCTCTCTGCTCCGCCCGGCTGCAGGAACACCGCTGTAAGCTGTTGTGCCCCTACTGCGGCTTCTTCCTGAGTTGCTCCGATTTCTACTGAACTCTGTTCCATTGTTGAAATCTCGCGTGCTGGCGCGAACGCCAAGGTGAGGCCTTTGGCCCCCGCTCTCGTTTTTGCGTATACTCGTTAGGTTTGCCGGCGTCCCCTAGAAACGTCGGGACGCGTTTATGGCGCCGCTGTCATTCGCAATGGCGCAGTCATTCACCCAAACACCGATAGGAGTCGCTATGCAGCGCAAAGGCAGTGCAGTCTGGTCCGGTGGACTCAAGGACGGCAAGGGAACCGTTTCCAGCGGCAGTGGAGTCCTCCGCGATACGCCGTACTCGTTTGCCCAGCGGTTTGAAGAAGCTCCCGGGACCAACCCCGAGGAGTTGATTGCCGCCGCTCACGCCAGTTGTTTCTCCATGGCGTTTTCCGCGCAGTTGGAAAAGGCCGGGATGAAGGCGGAGCGTATTGAAACTACCGCTACGTTGACCATGGAGAAGCAGGAAGCCGGCTTCACCATCACCGCCATCCACCTCGACACTCGCGTGCAGATTCCCGGAGCCAGCCAGGCTGCGGTCATGGAAGCTGCGGACAATGCCAAGAAGGGCTGTCCGGTATCGCGAGTCCTGAATGCCAAAATAACCATGGACGCGCGTCTGGAAGGGTCCAAGGCCGCCGATTAAGCATCGCGGTTGTTTGAAGAACAATTCTGCTTTGCTGCGACTATGCGGAAGAACACGGATCGGAAGCTTTGGCTTGGGTCTCTGTTCTTCCGTGTAATCTATGCGGCCGAATCCTCCCTGAACACAACGCCGAACCCATATCTCCTCATCTCACCTT
>JBFXAV010000153.1:0-6424 GCA_050183935.1 Candidatus Korobacteraceae bacterium
GTATACCGTCCATTAGCCTGCAGCCTGCTAGGTGTGTCCCAGAATGCCGGACCTAAGGCCATGGCACGGAGGTTTCCGTCGGCAAGAAGCCTTATCTCACAAAAGTCTCACGCAATCCACCGGCTTGGAGGTGCTCTCTCTGTGGCGCCAAGTTTCCGCAGGAGTCCAAGGTTGCGCGAGAGCTTTTCGCCAAGCATCTGGCAGACACTCACAAATCTCGCGCCACTGACAGGGGCGAATCGCGAAGCAATTGAGGGCGACCGGAGTTTCTTTACGGCTGTGTGCCGGAACCAGCCAGGCGCGTCGGCAGAGTCTGGGGCAGTCGATACGCTGATACCAAACCATGCTTCATTTACAACGGCAGGATTTCTCCGAACCACCTTGGCCGGGGTAGGCGCATCTGTACTGTCGCAGGGAATCCTATAGGCACCGGGAGGTGGTTATGAAATACCAAAGTTTATCGGCGGGAAGCTGATGACTGGGGCACTGTTCGTAGGACAATGGCTGGCCCCGTTCCTGATTATGGGTAGAGCCTCTTAAGGTTGGTGCCGGGAGGGGGACTTGAACCCCCATGGCCCGAAGGCCGGCGGATTTTGAGTCCGCTGCGTCTGCCAGTTCCGCCATCCCGGCAGGGATGGTTTATCTTACTAACTTACTGTCATTTATATCCAAGTCCCCTTTACCCCAAAGGGAGCCGCCGGATGTCCGGTGTCACTTCTGGGGTCACTTGAATCATCCGACGAGATCCACACTGGCAGCATACCACGGAGGCTCGATGAGCCTTGTTCTGCCTGCGGAGGCTGAACTCTCCATTTCGGGCTGAATTGCATGTGGTACGATAAATTATCGTTGCATAACTTTATTTTTTTGTGTATTGTTTGTTCCTGTCACTGGGGGCTTCCCGATGCGGACGATGAAAGTTGTCGGGCCGAGATTTTCGGTTCGCGTGCAGACGGCGATGGAACAACACGCGGTAACCATTAGCCAGATTGCCGAGGCCGTGGAGAGCACGTATGAGCACGCTCGCAAGGTTGTGAAGGGGCTTGCATTCCCTTCAAAGCCAATGCTCAGAACTATCTCAGAGCTGCTTCGAATCGAACGGACCGAGTTGGAGAAACTTTCATTGGAAGACCGACTAAATCACAAGTTTGGGAAAGCCGCCGCTTCCATGGGCGGCCGGAATCCGGAGCTACAGGAACTGGAGATCGCCTGGCCGTACCTGTCCGAGCAGCACAAGAAGGACATTATTGAAATCGCCCGCTTGTGGTCCCGCCTAGATCCCATGGCGAACCTTAAGAGAGCGAAATAGATGCCCTCCGTCCGCCCTCTACGGTGCCTGGACAAGAAAACAACAAAATTGACGAGGTTTTATGCAAGTCAGTCAGCAAGGAAACATGAATTTGCCGGTGGAGACAGACGGCTTTGGTCCGAAGCTCTCGAAACTCCTCTACAGCCGAAACGAGGCCGCCGAAATACTCGGCGTGAGCGTTCGAACCGTAGATACCCTCATTGCGGAAAAGGAACTGAGAAGCACTCGGGTCCGAGGTCGGGTAATGGTCAGCTTTCGGGAGCTTCACAGATTTGCAACCCGCAGAGGAGAGTAATGAAGAATCCACGAGGAGTGTTCGAGAAGGAACCGGGGTCGAGCGTGTGGTGGGTTCGCTATTTCGATGCTGAAGGCCGCAAGCGCCGCGAAAAAGTGGGCACGAAATCCAACGCAATCAAGCTGTACCACAAGAGAAAGGCCGCCGCGCTCGAAGGAAAGAAACTGCCGGAAAAATTGCGGGCAAAGCCCGTCGCCTTTTCAGAACTGATCGACCTGGCAATCGCTTATTCCAAAGCTCACAACGTAAGCCATAAGAAATATGAGCCTCGGTTCAGGCATCTCAGAGAATGGTTCGGATCGGTGGTGGCGGAAACAATCCGTCCTGCCGATATCGAACGCGTTTTAAATCGCCAAGCACACTGGAAACCAGCCACATTCAATCGTTACCGCGCCCTGCTCTCCTTATGCTTCCGGCTTGGTATCGAGAACGGAAAGACGCACTCGAATCCTGCGCGACTTGTGAAGCAGCGGCGAGAAAACAATGCACGGCTTCGGTTCCTGGCAGAAGATGAGGAAACAAAGTTGCGCGCCTACATCTTCGAGAACTGCCCCCATCACCTGCCCGAGTTCGAGGTAGCTCTGAATACTGGTCTCAGGATGAGCGAGCAGTACGGACTGAAGAAAGAGTTCATCAGTTTTGAGCGACGTACCTTGACCATTCCCCGCTCAAAGCATGGAGAAATCCGACACGTTCCATTGAACGATGCCGCCATGGCCGCTTTGCAAGCTGCATTCCACTTCAGTGCGGACAGCGATCACGTGTTCCTCAATCGCTACGGCTTGAAGCTGTCCAAGCCACGAGAGTGGTTCGAGAAAGCAGTCAAAAAGGCTGGCATTGCACATTTCACCTGGCACTGTTTACGGCATACCTTTGCCAGTCGCCTCGTAATGGCCGGTGTGGACCTGAGAACGGTTCAGGAATTGATGGGCCACAAGACCATCGCGATGACCTGCCGCTACGCACATCTAGCCCCACAGCATCAGCTCGCTGCCGTACAGAAGCTGTGCGACACCTCGGGAGGGGAAAGCCATGGCCATCCTGGAAATGCAGGGGACGAACTTTCTACTGAGAACCAGTAGCCAAGGCCCAAAAGAGCACTAAAACTAACGATTTTTTTCTATCCATTGGAACAAACGTTCCAGAGATGGGGACAATTAGAGAGAGAAGAAGAGAAGAGAAACAAGGAGCAATACGTAAGAGCCATGTGATTCACCAATACGAGTCTCACCACACACACCACACACATCACAGTAGTCAGTTTTTATTCAGTTCATTTCGCCAAAAGCGGCTGATCGACAAGAACAACAATGAGGTTTTTGATGTCTGCTTTTCCACAGATACACGACGAAAGCTTCGTGCTTGAAAGTCCTGACGAGGAGGCCGGCCCTTCTGAACAAACAAGCGGTCTCGCAGAAGATACGCGAGAGCTTGCCCTGGAATATGCTCGGCGTGGTTTCGCCGTATTCCCCGTTCACTCTGTCCAATCTTCCGGTGAGTGCACGTGTGGCAACCCTGGCTGCCATAGCCCTGGCAAGCACCCACGGACGCGCTCCGGAGTCAAGGCTGCGACAACCGACGTTCGCAAAATCGCCAAATGGAAATGGGCTGACTCGAATATCGGCATCGCGACCGGCAGCAGTTCGAGTATCGTCGTTCTCGATATCGATGGTCCAGAGGGGACCGACTCCCTCGGACGGCTAGAATCAGAGATCAATGAGCCGTTGCGCACATTGACCGTTACAACCGGAAGAGGGCGACACTTGTACTTCAGCTGGGTAGGAGCACCAGTAAAGAACAGCGCCGGAAGCGTCGCTAAAGGTATAGACGTTCGAGGTGACGGGGGCTATGTGATTGCACCCGGTTCGATCCACCACACGGGCACCCGATACGAATGGCTTGACACAGGTGCAGTAATGGCACCGCTGCCGGATCGGTTGGCACAGCGGTTGGCATGTCCGCAAGCTACCAATGGCGAACCGATCAGCTACGACACTGAACTGACTGTTCGCCTCGATGAGATCGCCGTTGTGCCAGAGGGGCAGCGTAATGCCACTTTGTTCAAGCTGGCATGCAGTCTGCGGGCCAGAGGCACTGGGCTTGAACAAATTGAGCAGGCGTTATTCGTGTTCAACCAGAAGAAATGCGTGCCTCCACTTCCGCAAGAAGAGCTGTCGGAGATCACGGCGCAGGCCGCCAAGTACCCGGTAGACGCTCCGCAGAAGTCATCCAAGCGGGCCGCAAATTCGCCGCTGTACTGGTTTCCGGTGAATGTGAACCAGTGGCTAGGGAATCCCATAATCGCCACGATGACCGATAGTCAACTCGGACGCTACTTCCGACTCGTCTTATACGCCTGGCAGCAGGGCGCAATGCTCGAAGACAATCCGGAGCAGCTTTGGCGACTCGCCGGGGCGCCCTCGCGAAGGAAGTTTGAACAGGACGCCGAGACGGTTCTGGCGCAGTTCGACAGAGTTCTGGTCGATGGCAAGCGGATGCTGGTTCATGGAACGATGGCAGCACTGTACGCCGATAAGCTCGAACTCTTCATGAAGAAGAAAGCGGCACGTCAAGGCAAGCGAACCGGGGACGATTTGGTCGCAGCTCTTGCGGTGGGGTAACCGTTGTAAGTTCTCCTGCCCACAAAGGTACGGCAGGCGAAGGGAAGCAAGGTGGGGAAAGCCCGCCGACCATCCTGCACATGGGCGACTCGCGTGGAAGCAGTACACAAGGCAAGTTGCGCACCTGTGCGCTGGCGGGATTTGCCTCTGCGGCAGACCTCTCTCGGGCGTTGCCATCATGTCAGTAGCAGGCGGTGAGGACTCGGAACACGTATCTACCCGGAATAAAATTCGGCAATTTCATGCAATCTAACACCAACAAAACAAGACATTTACCTCGGATTACCCAGGCTTAAACGTTTCGGGATTGCTGGTGCAGAACGTCCGGCAATTGTTCTCATTTAACTTCTTCATTATCAATTATTTATGACATGTTCTTATGTGACATGAAATCCCCGAACACACATGAAAAATGGGAATCAAGGCACAGATACTGCATCGATTGTCTAGTGCTCGACGTGGTGGACGTGACCGGGCGTCACAGCCTGGTCACGCTGCCATCCCTGCTGGGCCTCCCTCCCAAAGCTGACCTCGAAGGGCAGGACGTAACAGACGCTGCCGACATGCTGGACCGTCTGGTGGAAGAGTTCCCGGATACGGACCTGTCGAAAATTGAGATCACCCGGTTCAACGAGGAAGAGATCCGTACCAAGCTCGAAGAGGTCAACCTGTTCGAGAGCAAGTGGGCGGCGGACGGCAACGTTTCCCAGCTCTGTTGGACGCGGTCCAAGGACGGCAGCGCGTGTCTGCTTCTCCCCAAAAAGGAAGCCCTGGTCATATGGAAGTGGGACGGCCCGGAGGGGAACTATATCCTCAAGGGCAGCATCAAGGGTGAGCAGATCCGCTCCTTCCACGAGGACGAGGAGAGCGCCGTGATCTGTGCCGAGATGAGTCTGTCTCTCCACGGCAAGGAATACACCGACGCACTTATGCGCAAGCCAAAGGGCGGCCGGGGAGCGGCACGTGTATAGAGAGGGCAGCCCACCTTCTGAGGGCCTTCTGCACCGCACTCAGTTCGAGATCGAAGAGTTGGCCAAGAGACGGGCCTTCTAACGGGAGCTGCCAACGCGCAGGTACTCGTGCGCACATGTGCGCAGATTAGGTAGATCAGATTGACACTATCCACATCAGCGCTAGGACAGCGTAAGAACCAGGATCTCACCTCAGTTTTGTCTACACGCACTTCGAAGCGTCGCATTAGAATCGCCTCGAAAGGGATTTTATGGCTCATTGACAGCTTCAATCTTGCTTTTCTCGGTGGAGACCGTTTTTCCATCTCGCTTCGTCTCCACCACCACGTCCCAAGAGCCAGCCATTGATGCACTGATCTTTCCGCTGTACTCCGTTCCTGCCCACTTCAAGTCAGCGGACTCGCGCATATCCATTTGCCCCATCGGCATTACAAGCTGGACGTTCACATCGGCATCCTTGATTGGATTTCCGCTCGCGTCGGTCACTTGGACATGAACGGCATTTTCTTTCCCAGCGACTGGCGGGTTCGGTTCGAACCGGACGCTCACCTTTGGCGGCTGCGTCAGGTCGGCTGAGTTTTTCTGCTCAGTTTTCGTACACCCGGACAAAAAGAGAGCGACTGAAGCGGCGACAATGTTAAGAACTACGAGATGACGATTCACTGTGAAGCTCCTTTCGAATTTCTCGTTCACGTAACCATGTGAAAATCACAGGTGTGACGAGCAAGACGTGTACCAGGGAACTGACCATGCCGCCCAGGACCGGTGTGGCCAGCGGCTTCATGACCTCAGCGCCGGTCCGGGCTGACCACATTATGGGCAGCAACCCGGCAATTACTGTCGCGACGGTCATGATCTTGGGACGAAGTCGCAAAAGAGCGCCCTCCATTACGGCTTCATGCAGGCCAGCAATCGTGAGCTCGCCGGTGGCCGCGATCTTACGAGCGACTGCCTCTTGCGGATAGATCACCATTACAACTCCGGTTTGAACCGCCGTACCGAAGAGCGCGATGAAGCCGACCCAAACGGCAACGGAAAAGTTGTAGTCCAGCGCTTTCAAAAGGAAGACACCGCCGGTGAGGGCAAACGGTACAGCAAGCATCACGTGCAGGGCTTCTCTCCAAGAGTGGTAGGTCAGGTACAGCAGGATGAGAATGACGACAAATACTACCGGGATGACGATCTGAAGCCGCTGCTTCGCCCGAAGCTGGTTTTCATACTGGCCACT
>JBFXAV010000154.1:0-6400 GCA_050183935.1 Candidatus Korobacteraceae bacterium
ACGATGGGAACGCGTGCTGGCCGCCGTACCAAACAGTGAGGAAGGTAAAGAGGCGAAGAAGGAGCTGAGTCGTCTGCGAGGGTAGCCTAGCTCCGCGAATCAGCTTCCCGCGAGTGGGGGTAGCCGCAGGTTTTCTTGTTAGTTTTTTTCCTCGAAGAACTGCTGAACTTTTGCCAGGCTGGTTGTCTTCTGATAATCCGGCAGTGAGCTTAGAAAAACCTTTCCGTACGCTTTGTTCAGGATGCGATTATCCAGCAGCACTAGCAGACCACGGTCGTGGAGCGAGCGGATGAGCCGTCCGAATCCCTGCTTGAGCGTAATGACCGCCGCCGGTACCTGATAGTCGTAGAAAGCGTTGCCTCCATCTTCGTTGATGGCATTCACGCGCGCGGCGACCACCGGATCATTCGGAACTGCGAAGGGCAGACGGTCGATGATCACGCAACTGAGTTGCTCCCCCTGCACGTCTACTCCCTGCCAAAAAGAGGAAGTAGCGAACAGCACCGCATTCGGTGTGGTGCGGAATTCCTCTAGCAGAGCGTTCTTGGGCGCCGAGCCCTGTAAGAGCATGGGGTAGTCCATTTGTCCCAGTAGCAGATCGTGGACTTCATGCATCTGGCGGTAGCTGGTGAACAGCACGAAGGCGCGCCCGCGTGTGATTTCCAGCAGATCACGGATGCGACCCGCTGCAGCGCCGACGAACTGTGGCTCGCGAGGCTCCGGCAAATCTCGTGGGACATAGAGCATTGCCTGCGATTGGTAATCGAAGTGCGAAGCCACGATGAGTTCGCGGGCATGCTCCAGACCAAGGCGTTTGCGAACGTAGTCGAAGCCGCCGGAGACTGCGAGCGTGGCCGAGGTGAGTATGGCGCATTCAATACGCTCGAATAACGTTTGCCGCAGGATTTGCGAGACGTCTATCGGGGAAGCCTGAAGGAAGACATTTTGTCTTCCGCTCAGTTTGCCCGTGCCAGATCCGCCGAAACCAGGCCGCCCACGACCTGGAGAGCCCGCAGGCGCGCCTCCACGCCGCTCGATCCAGAACACGGTGTTGCGATCCCTGGATTCCATGATCACGCCAAGCTGCACGCGCAGCTCTTCCGTGCGTCGGATGATCCCGTGCAACTCGTCGGGCTTGTTGTCGATCTGCTGCACCTCTGCGCGTACCCGCTCGATGGCGCGGGTAAGGCCGAGGTACTCGTCGCCATGTTCTTCCAGGAATTCCGCACGGGAGTCGAAAGCCATGCGTCCGTCGCCACCGGGCAGCAGGCCAAAGAAGAAGTGTGCGCGCTCGCGCAGATTCACCAGCGCGGAAAGCAGCGTGGCCTGCGTTATCTTATTGCGCTGCATGGCCTGCTCGGTGTCGCGCGCCAGTTCGTCGATTTTGAAGTTGCTGACGCTCACGCCGAAGTAGCTGCCGGCAACGTCTTCCAGTTCGTGAGCCTCGTCGAAGACCACGGCGGCACAGTCGGGGAGCACGCCGGCATCGGGCGCTTCGTCAGCAGCCATCTTGATGGAGAGGTCGGCGAAAAACAGGTGGTGATTGACGATAATAATGTCGCTCTCCGCCGCCTTGCGCCGCATTTCGGTGATAAAACATCGATCGTACTGTTGGCACTTCTGGCCGGTGCAGCGGTCGGTACGGGCATCGAGCTTCGGCCAGAGAGGACTGGATTCAGGAATGCCCGCAAGCTCTGCACGGTCGCCGGTTGCGGTAGTCTGTTCCCAGTCGGCAATGGCCCGGTAGTGCTCGATTTCTTCCAGTCCGTTGAGCACTGGCTGGTTGGTCAGGTCATAAAGCTTCTGGCGGCAAAGGTAGTTGTTGCGGCCCTTCATGTAGCAGACGCGCAGCTCGCCCTCGCCATTTGAAAAAAGATGCTGCGAGAGGAAGGGAACGTCCTTGTAGAAAAGCTGCTCCTGAAGTGCCTTGGTCGCGGTGGAGATGATTACCCGTTTGCCAGAGCGGATTGCAGGGAGCAGATACGCCAGGGTCTTTCCAGTACCAGTGCCGGCTTCCACGATAAGGTGGCGCTTTTCTTCAATGGCCTGTTCCACTGCCTGGGCCATCTGGAGCTGCCCGCGCCGAAACTCGTATGCCGGATGAGAGCGGGCGAGTAGCCCCCCCGGAGCAAAGAAACTGTATAGGGAACCCTGGGTGGGAGACACTCCGGTTGCGGACTGGGATGAGGTAGACACAGGCACGACAAAGCGACTCCCTATAATAGCTGTCAGCGCCTGCTTGCAGGCGGAACATCCTGATCGCGCTCTCTAATTTGAAACTTGGCGAAAATCACACAACCCGCGACCACCCCACGCACTGGCACAGTGGCGATTGTCGGACGCCCTAACGTGGGTAAGTCCACCCTGTTCAATCGCCTGGTGGGCAGCCGGAGATCCATTGTCGGCGACGAGCCAGGCATTACGCGCGACCGCATCTACGGCGAAGCCGAGTGGCTGTACCACCGCATTCGCGTGGTGGATACCGGTGGAATTATTCCCGAGGACAAGCAGCTAATCCCCTCGGAGATTTTTCGTCAGGCGCGGGTGGCCTTTGACCAGGCCGATGCCATCGTGCTGGTGGTAGACGGGCGTAGCGAACTGGCGAGTCCCGACATGGAGCTGGCACGACTGCTCATCCGAACCGGCAAGCCGTTGTTCCTGGCGGTAAACAAGATCGATAGCGTCAAACAAGAACCCTACGCCGAGGAGTTCCGCCGCTTGGGAATTCAGCGGCTTCTGCCAGTATCGGCCGAGCACGGCAACGGCGTGGCGGAGCTTCTGGAAGCTTTGGTCGAGGTGCTGCCCGAGGCTGCCGACGAGCCGTACCCTGAAGTTGCTTCCACACCGGCGAAAGAAGTTTTGCCGGAGGAGGCGGGTGCAGAGCCGCAGTTGCAGGACTCTGGGACGGGCGCTGCGGCCGAGGGCGACTACCCTCCAGCGGAGTTGGAGGAGACAGGCAATGTCCGTGAGACCAAGGTGGCCATCATCGGCCGGCCGAACGTTGGCAAGTCCACGCTACTGAATGCGCTGACTTCGAGCGAGCGGGCGATTGTGTCTCCGATCCCCGGAACAACTCGCGATGCCGTCGATGAGTTGGTGGAGCGCGAAGGCGAGCGCTACCGCTTTATTGATACGGCTGGCATTCGCCGCAAAGGCAAGACACACATGATGGCGGAGAAGCTTTCGGTGATCATGGCGCGCAAGCACCTGGAGGCCGCTGACATTGCGCTGCTGGTTATCGATGCCAGCGAAGGCGTGACCGCGCTTGATGCCAACATCGCGGGCTACGCGCACGAGAGCGGGCGGTCAGTAATTATTGTCATCAATAAATGGGACTTGGTCGGAACGGCCAAAGCGGCAAAGGACGGTGCAGGCGCACGCACGCGGCGCGGCCGCTCGACTGACAGGAGGCCCTCCACGGCGGACTACGAGCAGGAGGTCCGGGACAAACTCAAGTTCCTGTCGTTTGCTCCGGTGGTGTTTGTCTCGGCCTCGATAGGGCGCAATGTAGAGAAGATATTTCCACTGGTGACGCAGGTAGCGGCGGAGCGCCGTAAGCGCGTCACTACGTCGGAGATGAATCGATTTCTGGCAGCCGTGGACTTCGAGCGGGCTTCCGTACCGGCATCGAAGCGAGTGAAGATCTACTACATGACCCAGGCGGGGGTGTCGCCGCCCAAGTTTATTTTGTTTACCGATCGCGCGATAAAACTGCACTTCGCTTACGAGAGATTCCTGGAGAACCAGATTCGGAGGGCGTTTGGGTTTGTGGGAACGCCGATCTGGCTGAAGGTAAGAGAGAGCAGTTAGCAATTCCTTGTGCAGCCACGGCCTCAGATAAAAAGCCTGGCTGAGTCAGCCAGGCTTTTTCTTGAAACTCTTTGCAGTATGCTTTGAGCTACCCGCCCAGCGTTTCCGTCAGCTTATTCAGCAGCCGGTTCAGGTCTTTGTCGCTCTTGCGGCATTCTTCTATTTTGTCTATCGAGTGCAGCACGGTTGTGTGGTGCTTGCCTCCGAACTGGCGGCCAATTTCCGGCAACGACGCTTCCGTCATGTGCTTGGAGAGGTACATGGCAATCTGCCGGGGGTACACGATAGAACGCGAGTTGTTCTTCGCTTTGATCTCTACCAGTTTCAGGCCAAACTGTTCGCCAACTGCTTTCTGAATGGATTCGATCGTAACCTTGCGTGTCTGCGAGTCGATGAAGTTCTTGAGCACCTGCTGCGCGTACGCGAGGCTGATTTCACCGCCGGTAAGCGAGGCATGAGCAATCAGGCGAATCAGCGCGCCTTCCAGTTCGCGCACATTAGAGCGAATGTTGGATGCGATGAACAGAGCCACATCCGTGGGCAGGGCCACCTGTTCGGACTCACCCTTCTTCATCAGGATGGCAACTTTCGTCTCCAGGTCCGGTGGCTGGATGTCGGCAATCAGGCCCCACTCGAAGCGGCTGCGCAGGCGGTCTTCAATCTCGGCTAGTTCCTTGGGCGGCCGGTCGCTGGCGATGATGATTTGCTTCATCGATTCGTGCAGCGCATTAAAGGTGTGGAAGAACTCTTCCTGAGTGCGCTCTTTTTGGGCCAGGAACTGGATGTCGTCCACCAGCAGCACGTCCACGTTGCGGAACTTGTCGCGGAAGCTGGTCATCCGGTCATAGCGCAGCGAGTTGATCATCTCGTTAGTGAATCGCTCGCTGGAGAGATAGCAGATGGAAGCATCCGGCTTGCGCCGCTTGACTTCATGACCGATGGCCTGCATGAGATGGGTCTTGCCCATGCCAACACCACCGTAAAGAAACAGCGGGTTGTAGGCCTTGGAGGGATTCTCCGCAACGGCCTTGGCCGCGGCGTGCGCAAACTGGTTGCCACTGCCCACTACGAAGGCGTCAAAGGTGTACTTGGGGTTGAGCTGCGCAGCGCCGTCCCAGTCAAAGCGGGACTGCGCGGGCTTGGCCGCAGCCGCTGCAGGCGCGGACAATCCACCATCGTGACGAATGGGAGTAGCGGCGGGAGAGTCGTCGGTAACGAACTCCACATCCTGGTACTCGAGCCCGAGATTCTCAATCGCTTCCTGGATCAGGTCCGCGTATTTTTCACCAATGTGGCGGAAATCAGGATTGGGAACGCGAACAAAAATCACGGGGCCCTGCGCATGACTGTAGCGCGTGGGCTTGAGCCAGGTGTCATAGGAGTGGCGGTTGATCTTCTTTTCCAGCGCAGAAAGAATCTGCACCCATGGATTCGCGGAAATCGCAGCGGCAGTAGAAAGCGACATAAGAAAATCAGCCCGGCGGCCGTGCTGCCACGGCCTGAATCGATCTGGTGGAGTTACCGGCGGGCGATGCTGCAACGGTGCAGTCGCGTTCGCTGGCTACGGCTTCAAGACTGCACTCGAATGAACGAATGCAGATCGCCTCGGAAACGCTTCCGGCGGCAGCGTTACTAATTGCCTCCGGCGCCCGCGCCGGTTTGCGCGGCCTGAGTTCGCTCGGACCCTCGGTTTGCAATCGAGCCCGATGTGGAAATGAAATTCGCTAGCACAGCAGAACAACTCGCTCGAATGAACTGAACGGATACTAGCACGAAAGTTTTTAGTGCGGAACAGAGCGCGCGCCGCCGAAAAGAAAAATTCTTTTCAATTGCAGCAAAGAAGATGCAGTTTTGCATTTTGCGCGCAAGTTGCGCACGCGCAGTTGCAACTCAGGAAGTCAGATCGAAATGAAACAAGCCTCAGCTGAATCTTCAGCGAGGCGCGATTTGGCGCGGTCCGGATGTCTCTCCCGAATTGCTGGCGCAAGAGAGTTCCTTGCTGAAAAGCAGATTGCTGTACTGGCTTACGATTCCGCGCGAGAATATTCTGTAACACTGGACACGGCGACTTTTTGGACTTTGCAATCTGTCGGCGTGCGGCTCGTGACCTCTCACGTAGCCGAACAGCTTGAGATCGTTTCCCGGTCAGCTGGCTCGTAAACAAACGGATCGTCGCCCAGCATCGAACTGCGCCACCACTTGACTGCACAATCATCTGGTTTCTCGAAGGTGTCGCGCAAAAGCTCCCGGTTTCGTTCTTGGACCCATTTCCATACGCCATCCCCAGAAAGGGGCACCGACATGCCATGCCCCTAGCCGGTTCGACTCCGGTCAGCTATAATATCTGTTTGCCCTGCGCAAAATATTCGTTCTGAGGAGCAGCAAGCTTTCATGCCGAAGCGCACGTTCCAACCAAACCGGCGCAAACGTTCCAAAACACACGGGTTCCGAACCCGGATGAAGACCAAGAGCGGGCAGGCCGTGCTGTCGCGTCGTCGGGCGAAGGGACGCAAGCGTGTCTCCGTGAAGCCCGGGTACCGCGAATAATCGCGACGCCGGCAAAAGGGTCATTTCCGGACGGAAGTCCGAA
>JBFXAV010000155.1:0-6399 GCA_050183935.1 Candidatus Korobacteraceae bacterium
CGCAAACATACTTGACGTAAAAGACAAGACCATCAATTCCATTGGAGCGGCTTATTTCTCCTCGAATCTAAAACACCTGCGGCATCTGGGCACGTTTTCCAGGGGATTTGCGGCGGGCGTCCTGCTCGCAGTGCTCACGACCGGAGCTTTCTTCTTTCACAGCTATCGCCAGGAACTAGGGGAATCGATCATACGCGTTGGCGAGCGGCTGGCCGCCAAAGCCCAAAAGCAAGCGCAAGTAGCAGAGCTGCCGCTGGCTTTGCCGTTTGCAGAAGCGCCCGCGCAGCCAGCCTTGGAAAGCACGGCCATTCAGCATTCCGCACAGCAGCACCCTGCAATTCAGGCGGAACCGCAGCGGGCCAAGGTTCCAGACTCGAATCCCGACCTGGTTCGTATGTTCACAGTTCTCGCGCCAATGCGCCGTCCGCTTCCTACGGCTTCTAGTTCCGGTTTGGAGAAAGCTTCGTCATTGGAGCCTCCAGAGATTGTGTTCCCGTCAACGGGGCTGGCGCCCAGCTCGAGCATGATTTTGCGGAAGTCCAACGCCATGCCACAACTCGCCGGCAGTACACAACTTGAGAATCCAGAACCAGAGACGTATCTGGAAGTGGCCAGATTCAAGGATGAGTTTGAAGCACACAAAACCATGGAGACATTGGAGCGAATCGGGCTGCATGCCAGCGTGATTCGCAAGGGCCGCCTGTGGATTGATTCCTATTACGTGCTGGTAGGCCCTTACCGCGAGGCAGGTGAAGCCAGAGCTGCGCGCAAAACCCTGGTTAGTCGCGGGTTCAAACCGCGTTCCCTGGAAAGAGGGACGCGATCCTTCGGGCTGGGCTCGGAATTGCGCCTGACCAACCTGCCTGTACCGCTCGAAAATTTCGTCGTCAATTGGGAGTCCTACACGAACGATGCAGTGGTGAATTTTGTGCAGGACAACACACTGGTCGCCACGGCGGATGCACGCTGGGTACGGCACCGATGCAACAGCGACCATAATGCAATCGTGTACTCGAATAACCGTGACGGCTCACGAACGCTGCTCGAATTCCATTTTCGGGGCATGCCCCGGGCTCTCGCTCTAGGTAACTTCCTGGACGCGGTTTCCAGCGGAGGGGCAAGTTGCTGCCGCGACTCGCTTGCCAGCGGTGGTTCTCCCTCTCGCTCTTCATCTCGTCCAGGGTCGATGTGAACGCAACACTTCGTTCGTTGGAGGTGCGTTGTGCTGAAGTGCTTCCTGATTCTGTTACTCCTTGCCGGATCGGCTCACGCCGATCCGATTCGCTTCGGGTTGTATGAATCCTGGGGACAATCTTCTCCGGGCTATTTCAATTTTTTCAGCTCTACCCTCGTCAACGATTTTGGTCCTGTTGGCAACCAGGGAACGTTGAATATCGGTAAGAATGTGGCTCTTCCCCAGTTCGATTCCCTTGGCGAATGGCCCTTTCTACAGCCAGCGTTCAGCATTCACGCGCTATCTGGATACTTCAGTACTCCATACACGCTGCACTTTGCCGGCGTAATTGTTGCCTTAATGAATGACTTTTATCTTTCCTCCGCAGGGCAGCAACCGACGGTGTTCATCGGCATTGGAAGATTTACTTTCAACCTGAAGAACTTGACCTTACTCCGGCGGGACTCTGTTTGGATCAGCAACGGCGCGAATACAATGCACTCGGTCCCGGAGCCTGCAACGTTGATGATGATTAGTTCAGGCCTGGCGGCGTTGGGCATGGCGCGCAAGCGGCGCGCTTTACTCAGAACCGAAGGAGCCCACACGACAGCCACAAACTCCTAGCTAGTTGTGGCTGATCGATAATTTAGGAGCGCGTGACACGTGGCGGGCCGCACTGCGGCGCTGTCTGGCTTCGCTTCAAACGCTTCTTTCAAGCACGGGCTAAGTTGATATTTGATCCAGGAGTGCGCTTGCTCGCAGTGCGAAGTTGCGGATGAAAGCAGCATGTTGCTTTGCATTGGCGCTAACCTGATTGTCGGAAGCGATGACTTCGCTGCTTCCTACGATCAGCACCAGCAGTTCGTATAGGCCCTGCACGATTCTGGGAACGTCTTTGCCTGCAGTCCGAGGTTGCGTGCACTCCTGCTGAACCGCGGCTTTGTTTCGGAGCAGTTCACAGGAAGCAATGCTGATTCCGAGCGAAGTGTTCTGAGGCGGTACGTTGTGGTCCGCTTTGCGCACCACCTCGCCATTGCACAAGGCCACCAGTTGAGCCTTTCCTGCTAATTGGAAAGGCATGGTGAGCAATAGTTGAACCTTGGACTCGGGCGATAGGACGTGCCGGCCGTGGACCAGCATTCCAGAGCAACTTACGTTGCCCGTTGTTCCTGTGAACCAACGCTTTTCTCCTACCCTGCGGTACTTCACAGGCAGGTGCATCGGGAATCGTTTTGCGCGTGCCTCCTGGAATGCAGTCGGTACCATGAGGGCCCCCATTGAAAGTCTGAAGCGGCCTGCTCATTGAACGCTCCTGTGCCTGCTTGCTGAAAATTACAGAAGCCGCTGGTCAAAGGTACAGGGTACCCAGCGCCAATATGCGCAAATGAACGATGGACGTTAGCCGGAATCAGTGGGAAGCTGAAGTTAGGATTGGCGGCGGCGCTCCAAAACCATGCGCATTCCGTACCTTGGGCGAAGCGTGAGCGCGGGACGCAAGCCGATTTGCTGGCCCTCTGCCAGCCGCATGCGCCACTGCTGTGCGAGCGTAGCCAGTACCAGCACGCCCTCCATCCAGGCGAAGCCTTCACCAATGCACTGGCGCGGACCGCCTCCGAAGGGGAAATAAGCGAATTTGGGGCGGGAGTTCTGGCTTTCGGCCCAGCGCTCAGGATCAAATGTCTCCGGGTTGGGATACCAGCGGCGGTCGCGATGCGTGACGTATTGGTTCAGCAGCACTACACCATCCCGCGGGATCACATATCCGCCAATCGTGTGCGCCTGCAGCGTCTTGCGCGCCAGTCCCCATGCTGGAGGATAGAGCCGCATGGATTCTGCCAGCACCATCTCCGTGTAGCGGAGGCGTGGAACATCATCGGCTGCAGGAGGCCGTCCCGCGAGCACCGAATCGATTTCCTGGTGCAGACGATGTTCCACCTCGGGGTGCTGCGAGAGCAGGTAGAGCGTCCAGGTAAGCGCGTTGGCAGTAGTGTCGTGCCCGGCAAGCACAATGGTCACACATTCATCGCGAACCTGAAGGTCGCTCATCGCGCCGGTGCCTCCTTCCATATCCTGGGCTCGAAGGAGCATGGAGAGCAGGTCTGTGCCTTCTTTGACGCTGGAATCGAGGGAGGCCCGGCGTTCAGCGATGACGCGATACACAATGTCATCCAACCGCTGGCGGGCGGCATCCACGCGCCGCACCTGAGGCAGCGGAAACTTTTCCAGAAAATCCGAGAAGGGCAGCAGGATAAAGCTGAAGACGTCCGTGAACGCTTCCATGGCCTCGCGCACGGCGCTGGAGGCACGCTCCATGTCCGCGCCAAAGAGCGTGCGGCCAACGATCACCAGCGTGAGTTCCAGCATCTCTGCGTGCAGGTCCCGAGTCTCTCCATGCTGCCAGCGCTCCTGCCAGCGGAGCGTGGTTTCGACCATGGCGCGCGCATAGTCGCCGATGCGGCGGTTGTGGAAAGCCGGCTGCATAAGACGGCGCTGGCGGGTGTGAAATTCGCCTTCGCTGGTCAGCAGCCCTTCGCCCACCACGCGCTTGGCGCGCTCAAGAATGCGGCCTTTCTTGAATTTGCGGTCATGAGTGACCAGTACATCCTTGATGTAGTCAGGATGGTTCAGAAGATAGACGTGCTGCGGGCCGAGTTTGAAGTAGGCGATATCTCCAAATTCACGAGCCACGCGGGACAGAAATCCCAGTGGGTCGCGACGGAAGGCAAAGATCATGGCGCCGGGCAGGGTAGAGCGCGGGCCGGGAGGACGCTGGAGGGATGACTGCATTTGTACTCAGAAAAACTAGCAGCTTGGGCAACCAATCAATTGCTTTACCTAAGGTGTTTCAGTTGAAGCTGCTACTCTCCTCGCGCCTGCCCTCCACTGGGAGACGGGCGGCCTGCAGGCGCTTCGGACGGCTCGTCGGGTGGCGGAGGAATCGTGATATCGATGGTCTGAATAGGCTCAAGCGGTTTGAGTTCCTCGCGCACGGGGTCAGGCGCTCCCACCACCAGCAGCGCAAATTCCTTGGGCCGGACGTATTTGGTGGCCACGCGCTTCACATCCTGCGCGGTGACCTTTTCGATAGCGGCGCGGTATTGTTCGAGGTAGTTCGGCGGAACTCCGTAGAACTCGTATTGCATCCGCTCCAGTAGAACTTTGTCCTTGGAGTCGAAGTTGAAGATGAATGAGTTCAGGATTGAGTCCTTGGCGAGCTTCAGTTCGGCATCGGTAATCGGCAACTGTAGAAGGTTGTCGAGTTCCTTGTAGAGCGCCTGAATTGCTTCGTAGGTGGATTCGCTGCGAGTGCCCATGCTGATGCGGGCCATGCCAGGGTGGTCCCAGGCGCTGCCCACGCCGCCGCCCACCGAATAGGCGAGCCCCAGCTTGGAACGGATATTGCTGAACAGGCGGGAAGAAAATCCTCCACCGAAAATTTCGTTCATCACGGTCACGGCAAAGTAGTCAGGATTCTTGCGCTCAATGCCGAGCGTAACGAATTGCACAGAGCTCTGGTTCACGTCTTCCTTAGGAGCAAAATAGGTGGCAGGCTTGCTAGGGCGGAACTCGATCTTCGGCTCGGCTGGAATCTGAGCGCGCGGCAACGAACCGAATGCCTGGCGAAGGCGAGCTTCCATTTGGGCGGCATTAAAGTCGCCACTAATGCCAAAGATCATGTTGTTCGGGTGTACGTACCGCCGATGCCAGTCGAGCAGATCCTGCTGGGTAACGGCGGCGACGGTGGCGTATTCCGTTTCGCGGGCGTAAGGATTGTCCGGCCCATAGGCGAGCTTGACGGCCTCACGTCCGGCGATGGAGCCAATGTCGTCATTGCGGCGGGAAATGCTGGTATACATCTGGCGCTTTACAAGATCGATTTTGTCTTCGCGGAAGGCGGGTTCGCGCATGAGTTCCAGGAAGGCGGCAAACACAGGTTCGAAATCTTGCTTGAGACAGTCGAAGGAGATGCTGATGGAATCGGAACTGCTGCCGGTCTCAACGCTGGCGGCGCGGCTCTCCAGAAATTCGTCGAGCTGATCGCCGGTCCGTGCCTTGCTGCCGCCAGTGCGCCACACAGAACCGAAGATATCGATCATCCCGGTCTTCTCGGCGGGCTCGGCGCGCGAGCCACCGCGAATGCGGGCAAACCCGCTGATAAGCGGCAGCTCGGGATCGGGCTGGAGAAAGACAACCATGCCGTTAGGCAGGGCTACCCGCACTGGCTCCTGGGGATCAAACTTCGGCAGCGGCGGAATAGGGATTTGGTCAATGTGCGTTGCCTGTCCCATCATCACCGGGGAAGAAAACAAGGAAAGCACTACGGCAAAAACGGCATAAATAAAGGTATGGAATGCAGACCGGTTCATTGCTGCACCTCAGGGGTCGGACGAGGCTTGGGTTGCGCTGGTATGGTCTCCAGGATTGCGACGGTGCGATTGCTGGGAACGAAGGTGCTCTTGGCTACCCGCAGGATGTCTGCCTTGGTGATCTTGTCGTAGCGGTCGAGTTGGCGGAACAACTCGCGCCAGTCTCCGAAGCGCGTCTGAAAGGCTGCAAGCTGACGTGCCATGCCGCGATTGCTGCCCAGCCCGCGAATCAAATCGGCCTTGGCGCGGGTCTGGAAGCGCGTGAGCTCTTCGTCGGTGACTTCCTGCGTCTTCAGCTTTTCAATTTCCGCATGGATGGCCTTCTGAAGTGTCTCCGGAGTGTTGCCGCGCGTGGGAACGGCATAGAACGCGAACAGGTGTGGATACTTGGTCCCGGGCATTCCGCTGAAACCCGCAGCGGCGGCCGCGATGCGCTGCTCTACCACCATCGAGCGATACATGCGGGAGACGCGTCCGTTCGAGAGGATGTCGCTGATGGCGTCGTACACCACGTCATCCGGGTGTAGGTAGTCCGGGCGATGATAGCCTTCGACGTAAAAAGGCTGGGCACGATCGTTAACCAACACTTCGCGTACGGAATTCTGCGGCGGAGCCGAGGTCACATCGGTGTCAGGCTTAGGCTTCGATGGAAGGCGTCCGAAGTATTTTTCGATGACGGGAAAAACCTGATCGGGTTTGAGGTCCCCGACCACCGCGACCACCATGTTGGACGGCACATAATAGCGGTGGAAAAAGTTCATGGCGTCGGTAGCCGAGAAAGTATTCAGATCATCGGGCCACCCTACGCCCGGCGTGCCATAAGGGCTGGCGAGGAACGCAGTACCCACAAACTGCTCG
>JBFXAV010000156.1:0-6389 GCA_050183935.1 Candidatus Korobacteraceae bacterium
CGGGGCAATCGCCGCCGCCATTGGAGAGAGCAATGGTCTTGGGAGCCATAAAAGGGAATGGGTAAACTGGTTATTTTCTATCATCCTTTGAGATTTCGCAATTTCTTCTTGCGAGGAAGTACACTTCGGCAGTGTTTCACTGAAACACTGCTTACGTTTTTGCTCCTAATCTTTGCCCGATTTCTTGTAGTCGGGAGCGCACGTTCCTTCGGGATGAGGAGAACTGATAGCGGCTATTGTGTGACCGCGACTCCGCTAGGGCCAAGGCCGGTAGTGGTCGTGCCGGCCTCCGTAAGCGCCCCACTGGCGCCGATGGTAAATACCGAAACTGCATTCTCACCGAATCGCGTCACGTACAAAAATTTTCCAGAAGGATCGACAGCAAGAGACGTAGGCGAGTCTCCCACTGTGAATGGAGATCCGGAAACCGCGGTGAGAGTGCCATCGGTATTGATGGTGAATGCGGAAACGTTGTCAGAATCGAGATTGGCGACATAGAGCCGGTTGTTACCGGGAGTCACGGCCAGCGCAGTCGGCTGCGCGCCGGTAGCGACCGGCGTGTTGGTAATGAGCAAAAAGTCACCGTTGCTGGCGCGAATATCGTAGACGCATACCGAATTGATGCCATCGGCCACAAATGCGAAGCGGCTGCCGCCGTCGGTTGCGATTGCGCTCGCGCCCCCGCAAGGCGAGGGTGGCACCGTACGGACTGATGTGAGGCTGCCGTCGCTTTCAATACGATAAACCTGCGTTCCAGTGGCGCCCATCATCGCGTACAAGAAGCGATTGCCGGCATCCACCACCAGGCTCCCAGGTACCCCAGGACTGGAAACTGCGTTGCCGACCGAAGTGAGCGCCGCGTTGGCCGAGTTGATTCGGTAGCCTGAGATGGTGCTGGCGCCGCTGTTGGAGACATAAGCGAAGTTCCCGTTCGGCGAAACCGCAATGCCCGCAGGAGTGGTCCCGGCAGCAAACGGCGAACCCGCGGCCGCGGCCAAAGCTCCGGTGTTGCGATTAATCTGGAACGACGAGACGCCGCCGCCCTCGTTGGCGGTTACAACGAACTGCCCTCCGGAGTTGGAGCCAATTCCTACCGGGCCGTTGCCCACGCCGGAACTGAATGGCGAACCGGTAATCGCCGTCAGAGCGCCTGTGGTGGAATTCACCGTAAATGCGGAGATACTACCTGCAGCGCCGCTGTTGAAGTTGGAGATGTAGGCAAAGCGCGGCGTACCGCTGCCGCTGTTTCCGCCACCGTCATCGTCATCATCAACAAAAAAGTTGTTGCATCCGCTGAGAGCCACAAGCAGCAGGCCAAGAACGGCCAATAAAATCCGGGATTTTTTGAATAATGCCATGTACGTCCGAAGTCTAAGAAAAATTGTAGCAAAGACGCGAGCCTTGCCATGCGCCACCTGAGGGCAGAACCGGGGAGGGCACACCCTCCGGTACAATCACTCTCGGGAGCTTCCCGATTGTGATTACCGAATGTGTCCGCCACCGGAGCTGGTTTTCTTACACAAAGTTTCCCCTTAGAGCCCATCTCTCCCTGGCGCTGCTGGTCATTGTGACGGCAGGCGCGGCTGCGCAGACCAGCCCTGGAGTTACCCCAGCGCCGGGCAAGGAAGCCTGCGGACCGTGTATTCGGGCGAACATGCAGTTTCTAGCGAGTGACGCGCTGCGGGGGCGGGAGAGCGGCACGCAGGACGAGTTACTTGCGGCAATCTACGCAGCTTCCGAACTTGCACGCGCCGGCGTGGAACCAGCCGGGAGCACTGCATCCGAAATGGGTTCAGGTCTTGCAGCTTACCTTCAGCCCATTACGATCAGCCTCAAAAAAGCAGGCGCCGCGCCGGTTCTGACGTTTACCGGCCCGGGCGGCCGCATTCGACTGACGCACGGGAAAGACTTCCACGCCTTTCGTGTAAGCACGGCCCAGGCGGCAGGAGTGTTGCACAAAGCCAATGCTGAGGCGAATGTGGCAACCATCCCGGCCAATGCGTTCGTGCTGCTCTCCGAGAAGGAACCGACGTCGGAGCAGATTCAGAAGGCTCAGATTACATTCGCCGGTAAGGTCGTTATGGTGCTTTCGGCGATGCCCAGCCGGGTCCGGGAGTATTTGCAGTCAGAGCCACAGGAACTTCCCGCCATGCCGCCGGAAATTCAAGGCGTGGCCAGCGAGCCCAGTGGACGCCCTCCAGTGCTCTATCTGGAACCGGCAGCAATCACGCGGCTCCGGGCGTTGCCACAGGGGACCGCAGTTCGCTGGCGCGCCAGCCTGAAAGAGGAGACGGTTCAGTCGCGCAATGTGATTGGAATTCTCCGTGGGAGCGATCCTGCTCTGGCCGGTGAAGCGATTCTGTTGGGCGCCCACATCGACCACGTAGGCATGGGCAAGCCCGTGAATGGAGACGCCATCTACAACGGCGCCGACGACAATGCCTCAGGCGTCACCGCTGTGTTGGAGTTGGCTCGGGCGCTGTCGCGGGGACCGAAGCCAAGGCGGACCGTAATCTTCGCCTTGTTTGGCAGCGAGGAGAAAGGGTTGTGGGGCGCAACTTACTTCCGCGAACATCCTACGGTTCCACTGCAAAACATTGTTGCCAACCTGGAGTTTGAAATGATCGCGCGTCCGGATGAGGCCGTTGGAGCCGGCAATCTCTGGCTCACCGGATGGGAACGCAGCGACCTTGGACCGAAGCTGGCGCAGGAGGGGGCGCGACTAGCAGGGGATCCCCACCCAGAGGAGCATTTCTTCGAACGTTCGGATAACTACGCGCTGGCGTTGCGCGGAGTGGTGGCGCATACGGTCTCCAGCTTCGGATTGCACAAGGACTACCACCAGCCGGGAGATGATGTCTCGAAGGTTGACTGGGAACACATGGTGAATTCCATCGATTCGCTGATAGAGCCGGTGCGCTGGCTGGCGAACTCCGATTTTCGTCCGCAGTGGGCGGAAGGGAAGAAGCCATAAATTTAAGAAGTTGCTTTTGTGCTGCTACGGCAGGCTTTACTGCACTTTGCGCCGTCCGCGGGGGATGCGGCCGTCAATGCGCTTGCGGCTGGCAAAGCCCTCATCCGTACCGTGCCAGTGCGTAATCTTTTCTTCCCCGAACTTCCAGCACAGCAGGATGGTGTGTCCCTCGACATTGCAGGGGAAGTCGAGCAGCCCCATATCAATGTCTTTTACAAGCACCCCTGTAGCTTGAATTTCCGCCACGGAATCCTTGATCTGCTGCATGGACTTGTCGCCTTCAGCACGGCGGCGGGAGAGCGCAACAATATCGAGGTCAGCGCCGCCGCTGGCGAACACGTGCGTGCGCACGTGCTCGAATTCTTCCTCAATTTCCTTAGCCTTGTGCTTGGCGGCAATGGCCCGCCGCAACAGTCCACCCAGGATCGGCAACATGGCTTCTGCTTCGCTAACCGTAAATGTGCGCTTCTTTCCCATAAATTTAGCCCATACACCTAGCCCATGATCTTTTAACTGCTGCGGATCTCCAGCATCCGGTCGAGCGCCACGCGCGCCCAGCGCTTTACGTTCTCCGGTACCTGGATGCGATTGACTACGTTGCCTTCCACCAGGTTCTCCAGGGCCCAGCCCAGGTGTTGCGGAGAGATACGAAACATGGTGGTACACAGGCACCCGGAGTCATCCAGGGTAATCACCATTTTATCCGGATGCTCCTTGCCCAGGCGATTAACCAGATGGATTTCCGTGCCTACGGCAAACTTCGACCCAGCAGGCGCCTCTTCGATCATCTTGATGAGCATCTCGGTGGTGCCCACGCCGTCGGCCTTGCGGCAGACTTCCCAGCGACATTCGGGGTGGACGATCACACGGATTCCCGGGTGCTTCTCGCGTACCGCATCGACATGTTCAGGAAGAAAGCGCTGGTGTACCGAGCAATGGCCCTTCCACAGAATCACGCGGGCCGCTCGCAGGCGCTCAGGAGAGATGCCGCCCATCAGCATGTAGGGATCCCAGACCACCATCTCGCTCTGCGGAATTCCCATGGCAAGGGCAGTATTGCGGCCCAGGTGCTGATCGGGAAGGAACAGCAGCTTTTGGTTCTTTGCAAAAGCCCAGCGAAATGCTCCCGCCGCGTTGGATGAGGTGCAGACCAGCCCGCCACGCTCACCGCAGAAAGCCTTGATCGCGGCGGTGGAGTTCATGTAGGTGATGGGAGTAATGCCCTCACCTTGATCGGTCGTCAGACCCGCGGCCACCATGTGCTCCCAGCAGCTTTCCACTTCTCCAATCTCTGCCATGTCCGCCATGGAGCAGCCGGCGTTCAGGTCCGGGAGAACCACAATCTGGCCGGAGCGGCTCAGCACATCGGCGCTTTCCGCCATGAAGTGGACACCGCAGAAAACGATGTAGCGCGCATCGGTTTGGGCTGCCATCTGCGAAAGGCGATAGGAGTCGCCGCGAAAGTCGGCGAAGCGAATCACCTCATCGCGCTGGTAGTGATGGCCCAGAATTACGCAATCCGTACCCAGGCGGGCACGGGCTGCCGCAATACGCTGGTCCATGGTGTTGTCCGGGACCTGGAGATAATTTTCGAGACTGCAAACTTCGATCGCAGTTGCCACTTTGTGCTCCGCTTTCAGTTCCAGGCGAAGACGCGCCGCATGACGAAAGCCATGCTTCTTGCGTTCTCATGCCGGAACGGGGGTGTTGAAAGCCATCCACCAGTTCCAGTAGATCCACTGCCCATTACGGGCCCGACCTACGGGGATGTTGAAACCGGCGTTTGCTGATTTTTTGATGCCCGGCCTTTGCCGGAGACGCATTTTTTCAGGCGTCCGCGACTGCGACCTCAGGCAACGCCTATATTTTGCCCTGTAGCAGGCAGGAGTGCAAGCGGGTTGCGTTCTCGGGTGGTGGAGTCATTCCCATGACAAGCCGGTTTACCAGCAAAACACTGAAGAAAATAGGGACCCGAAAGGCAGGCACACCAAAGGCACCAAGCCAGGTAGCGAAGAAGGAGTACGGTTCACCTTTCGGGGCATGGCCCATTCTGAATCCACCACCTGTCGGGCGGCATCTTTTCTGTCAGTCGGCTACAGGCAAACCGGCTGCTATAGTCAATGGCTGTGCGTGTCGCAGGGCTCGTAATCGCATCTTGGTGCAACATGCCACCCTGGCATGTGCTGTGCAAATCCTCGTGTTTCTCTGTTTTTCTGCTGATGCTGGCATTGCTGGCCGGTTGCGCTCGCGAGGAACCCGTCCGCGAGCTTGCCTACATCGCTGTTCCACAAACCTTCATTCGCGACCGGGTAGCACCGGTGTACCAGCGAATTGCCACCGTGCATAACGCCGATCGCGTGGAGGTTCTCGACCGCCGGCGTCGTTTCGCTCTAGTGAGGCTGGATAGCGGGGAAGAGGGCTGGATTCAGGAGCGTTACCTGGTAACACAGCAGGTTTTCGAGGTGGCACACAAGCTGCCCGAGAGCACGCGGTCGTTGCCGTCGCAGGCGGCAGCGGTTACGCGGGCGGCGGTGAACCTTCACATCCTGCCCGGACGCGAAACTCCGCATCTGTACCAGCTCAAGGCCGACGAGCCGGTTCACATGCTGAAGCGCACCCCGCGCGCTCGCGATCAGGCCCAGGCTGCCGCGGTCGCGCAGAGAGACAGCAGTGATGATGGTAAAGATGAAGTTTCCGAGCCTCCGCCGCTGCCGATGGAGGACTGGTGGCTTATCCGTACGGCCGATGGCCGGTACGCTGGATGGGTGCTGGGAAGGCTTGTGTTTGTCGATCTGCCGCTGGAAGTTGCTCAATACTCCGAAGGCGCGCGCATTGTTGCCTTTTTCGTTTTGAACGAAGTGGAGGATGGCGGCGAGCGCCATCCGCAGTACCTGGTGTTCTACACCGATTCCAAGGATGGCTTGCCGTACGACTACAACCAAGCGCGCGTCTTTTCGTGGAATCCCAAGCGCCATCGCTATGAGACCGCCTATCGCGAGCGTGGTCTCGAAGGCTTCTTGCCAGTGGAAGTTGGCATGGAAGACTTCGGCAAGGAAGGAACATTTCCCACGTTTGCCATCTCTGCCAGGACCAAGCAGGGCGAAATGACGCAGCGGAAGTACCGGCTCATGGGGCCTGTGGTACGCCGCGTCACTACGCAGGCCATCTCGAGTCCTGCCCCGCCGGTTGCTCCTAATCTGACCACCCGCCGTTAGTTACGCGGTTACCCCGGACTTTCCCCATCGCTCAGGCATCTCTGGACCCGGCTTAAGGTTCCAACAAAACAGGGCAGGGTTCAAACCCGGCGAGGGCAGAAGGCATGGCAGAAAAAGTTAAGGAACTTAAGCTGCAGCGTGATTACAAGAAGTTTCTTTACTACATCGACGGCAAGGGCAACGTCTGCCAGAAGCCAAAA
>JBFXAV010000157.1:0-6379 GCA_050183935.1 Candidatus Korobacteraceae bacterium
TGAACTCGTGCCAGCGATCCATAACGAGCACAAGATCGCCTTCTGGAATTTTTAGACGTGCTTCGAATTTCCCAGTGTTCTTGATCTCGTCGACGTCGATTTCTGCCGTTCCACCCACGGGGCGAACATTCCTGGCTTCGTTGTCCAGATGGTCCCAGCCTTCGGGATCATTGAGCCCTCCGACCATGTAAATGCGATTTGCCGAGATGACGAAATGGCCATCATACAAATCGTGTTGATCGGGTGCGTAGATGTGAACCATTGCACCCGGTTGCTGGCGCGGGTTCGGCTGCTGCTGCGCCCAAAGTGCCAATCCGGTCAGTACACAGAGAACCAAAGCAGCTTGTCGCATTGCGAAATCCTCCGATTTCCAGGGGGGACTCTTAGGGCGCCAATTGTAGGAGCGGTATCCGAGACTATCAAGCCGCTCCAGGCGGCACGTTTTGATGGTGGGGAGTCAAAGGAAGAGGCGCAAGAAAATCACCCGGCTGACAGCGGCTTAGTCGAAGCCTAAACCTGTACAGCCGGGCGAATGCTTTTGGGAGAGTTCCAATTCTCCAAGGCATTTATTGCCTACTTCTGCGGCCAGACCACTCCCTGGTCTTTCTTCGTGACCGGCGCGACACCCTTGAAATTGAACTTCTGCACGCGCTGGCCGCGATAGGTTTCCGTGGTAAACAGGTTGCCCCTGGAGTCGGTGGCGATGCTGTGTACCGCGTAGAACTGGCCCGGCTGGCGTCCGCCGTCTCCGAAGGTGGCCAGGGTTTCCAGCGTGTCGCGCTGCAGGACGTGAACCTTCATGTTGGAACCGTCAGCCACGTAGAGGTACTTTTCTTCGGGATCGCGCGACAGTGAGATATCAAAAGTTGATCCGTCGCCGAGCGTGTTCTTCTCGATGACCACTTCTTTTACATAGGTACCGTCGGTCTTGAATACCTGAATGCGGTCATTGGTGCGGTCGCAGACGTACAGGAGACCATCTTTGGCGAGCACTACGCAGTGCACCGGAGTACGGAACTGCTTGGCCAAGGGTTCGCTGGGATTGTAGGGGCCAAGCTGAGTGTCGTCGGGCTTGTTTCCGTAGGCTCCCCAGTGCCGCTTGTATTTGCCGCTATCGGCATCGAAGACGATGACGCGACGATTCCCATAGCCATCCGCCACGTACAGTTCGTTGGTCTTGGGATCAACAATGGTCTTGGCAGGCAGCTTGAGATTGGCAGGATCGTTGCTGCCCGTTCCCTGGTTGGGCTTGCCAATCTGCATGAGGAACTTGCCCTGCTGCGTGAACTTGAGCACGAAGCTGTCGTGCACCGACCCGGCTCCCATGCGGCTTTCGTCATGCGCGAGAGCAGCCGCTGCGGGGGCCGTGCCACGGCCGTTGCCGCCAATCCAGACGTTGCCTTTGTAGTCCACGTCAATCCCGTGGTTGGAGGCGGGCCAGTCGTATCCCTGGCCGGGGCCACCCCAGTGCCCAATCAGGTCGCCCTCGGGGCTGAACTTCAGAATTGGCGGCGCTGCCAGGCAGCACTGCGAGGCCGGAGGATTCCACGCCGCGTACTGCTCCTTCTGCTCCAGAGAACCGCCGCGGTGGATGACCCAAACATTGTCGCTGCCGTCGACGGCCACGCCGATCACAGCGCCCATGATCCAATGGTTGGGCAGTGGCTTAGGCCACATGGGGTCCACTTCAAACCGCGGAGCCATGACTCCGGCGGCCTCGACGGCTGCCTTCTTTTCCAGCAGGGAGTAGCCGATCGCGAGCGTTCCGAGCACCACAAGAAACGCAGCCAGGGAGTAGTACGTGCGCTTCATATTTGTTCCTCTCTGTTGGGGCGCACGCTATCATACACGGGTTTGTTCGCGGATGATTCCTGGGAGAGCAGATTTTGTCCTGCCTGCGCTTAATGATGATTCTGGCGGTGGTGCTGGTCTTGAGCGGCGGCTCGGCAGCGCACGACATCCCAGTGGACGTCTCCGCGCAAATGCTGGTCAGGCCCGTGGGCAATCGCATGCAGGTGCTGGTGCGCGTGCCGCTAAGCTCGATGCGCGACGTTCAATACAGGGAGATCGAAGGCGGCGGCTACCTGGACGTGGAGCACCTTGCGCCGCAGCTTCCGGATATCGCCACAATGTGGATCGGGAATTTCGTGGAGATCTACGAAGACGGGTCCCGCCTGCCCAGGCCGACTATCGCCGCTACGCAGCTTTCCTTTGAGTCAGATCGTTCGTTCGTAGGGATTGACGAAGCGCTCGCGCATGTGGCCGGGCCGAAGCTTTTGAATCAGGATCGTGCTGTCTGGGACCAGCTCCTGTTCGATGTGCTGCTGGAGTATCCCATTCAGTCGGAGCAGGCTGCATTTTCCATCCGCCCTGGGCTAGAGCGCCTGGCTGCGCGGGTGGTTACCGCACTGCGTTTCTATTCGCCAGGTACATCCGCATCTGGCAGCGTGGTGCGCGCGTTTCAGTTTATAGGGGATCCGGGAGTTGTTTCTCTTGACCCGCGCTGGCATCAGGCTGCGTGGCGGTTTGTGCAGCTCGGCTTCGTCCACATCCTTGAGGGCGTCGACCACCTGTTATTTCTGGTGTGCTTGGTCATTCCGTTTCGCAGGCTTCGTCCGCTGCTGCTGGTGGTGACCGCGTTCACCGTGGCGCACTCGTTCACGTTGATTGCGTCGGCATATGATCTGGCGCCCGGTGCCGGGTGGTTTCCGCCGCTGATCGAGACACTGATTGCTGCGTCGATCTTCTACATGGCACTGGAGAACATTGTGGGCGCAGGCTCGGCGCACCGGCGCTGGGCTATGGCGTTCGGATTTGGCCTGGTCCACGGCTTTGGATTCTCATTCGCCCTGCGAGAAACGTTGCAGTTCGCCGGGTCGCACCTGGTGGCGTCCCTGCTGGCGTTTAATCTTGGCGTGGAGCTTGGGCAGATTCTGGTGCTTCTGCTGCTGGTCCCTCTGCTGGGAGTGCTGTTCCGCTATGTCGTAGCGGAGCGTATGGGAACCATTATTCTCTCAGCACTGGTGGCACACACGGGCTGGCACTGGATGATCGAACGGGGAAACGCCTTCCTCCAGTTCCCGTTCGAGTTGCCGGCATTCAGCGCAGCCTTGCTGGCCAGTGCGATGCGATGGCTGATTCTGCTCGTAGGTTTTGCGGGAGTGTCGTGGGCAGTGCTGCGGCTTATGGAAAAGACCGCAGGCCAGAAAAAGAAGGCTGTTGTATCTGGCCAGCATGGGGAAGAGTTCGGCGCGCAGCCTAATTGAGTTCAGCCCCTCTTACTTTGGTACTCGTTACTGCCCAAACACGGGAAGCAAAACTGACAACGCCTAAGGTGTTTCTTGTATTGGCTGGAACTCTCGCGGATGAGAGTATCGGTTGCAGAAGTTTTCATTCGCCACTTCTGTCCGGCATCCGTCGCAAGTCTGCTCTGGATGCCAAAGTTCTCATCGATCCACTCATCTGGCCGAGTCCAATTCTAATTTTGAGGGTGAGCATTTGTTTTGTTATGACTCGGTGCTCAAGAAGCGTTCCATCGTTCCACTTCCAATTGTTCAGCGTCCGTTCTTTCCAGCCATAGCCGAATCCGGGAGATAGATTCCGGAGGTTTTCCTCTTGCGCCTTTGCAGAGGCGCGATCCCGCCGATCTGGCCCGGCGACAACTCATCTGGGGTCTGCCTTGATTTACACAAGGTGGATCGCACGGTCGCGCATTCGTGTGCGCGACATCATCGAACCTCGTTCGGCGGTGTCCTTCAGTGCTCTACCGGGATTTCGGTGACCGAAGGACGCTAAAAAGAACGAGGCTTTATGGAGGAAGCGTGCGGGTTGTCTTCATTGCTGTGTTGGTATTCCTGATTTTTGGGATTGCATGTACGGCTATTCCCGATGGCGACCGGTCGAGGCCGGTTGTGGAGCAGATTTCCCCGGGAGGCGCGGTTGTGGGTTCGTCCGATCTGCTGCTGTCGGTTTCAGGAAAGAACTTTACGAACGAAACAGAAATCTTCCTGAACGGCGAGAAACTGGTTTCCAAGGCTTCAAGCAACCAGATCTATGCTCTCGTGCGAAAAGCATCCTTAGCGTCACCCGGCATGGCGACGCTGGTGGTTAAGGACCCTTCTGGCAGGCAGTCAGAACTCGTGGCCTTTACGATTGCCGATTCATCCAAAGCTCCCAATCTTCCCAAACCTGCCAATCTTCCCAAACCTCCCGATCCCCCAAAGGCAGGCACTGCGGGAGTGGCGCTCACGCTTGTCACCAAGTCGCTGGCAGTTCCGCGTATCGGGATCACGTACCGCGAAACTCTGCTCGCATCCGGAGGCACACCTCCCTACACCTGGAGCATGCCCTCGGGTTCGCTGCCCTCTGGCCTTGTCCTCTCTGCTACAACCGGACTTCTGACGGGAAAGCCGACGACGCTCGGAGCGCGAACTTTCACAGCGCAGGTGACGGACACGGCCGGAAAAAAAATCAGCAAGCAGTTCAGCCTTTCCGTAGGAGCAAATGCGCCAGCAGTGGCGACCAGCAGCGTTCCCTCTACACGTGTTCAAAGCACTTACAACACATCGTTGCAAGCCACAGGAGGCGCTGCTCCTTATCAGTGGAATTTAACCGGAGGAAGCCTGCCATCGGGAATATCGTTGAGCAGCGCAGGAAAGATTTCGGGAAAGGCGGTTTCGACAGGAACCTACCGCTTCACTGTAGAAGTGCAGGATGCAGCGGGACAGAGTGGAAAGAGGGAGCTCTCTTTGGGCGTGGGAGATAAGGCGAGCGATCCTGCCGCAGCACAGGATTTCGAGTCGAATAACGATCCGTTTTTCGTGTACGGCGCTGTGCGGTCGACTGAAAAGAACCACACTCCTGGAGGCAACACCTCACTCAAGGCGTATCACAACGGGGAGTCTGTCGTAGTGGGAGTCGAGAATTTTTCTCTTTCCGAGATTTGGACCCGCGAATGGGTCTATATATCCGACACCTGGCGCGCAATTCCCCTGGCGGATTGCCCCAAAACTTGCGCGCCGCATTTTCAGCGGTTCCGCAGCGCCGGATTTGGGAGCGGAGTCCGGCCAGGGTTTGAAATCGTGTTCGATACAGGAAGCGTGGGGAACGACCTGGATTTCCGAGCGTTCTTTTTCAACGATCGCTCTGCCCCGAATTATGCAAACCATGGCAGGGCCGGCGCGGTGCGAGGCTGGTCAGCGCCAGCCCGCAAGGGGCAATGGAATTGCGTGGAAACTCACGTCCGGACGACAGGAACTCCGCTGGCAGAAATGTATCTGGACGGCTCATCCACGCCTGCATATCAGCTTTCCAGCAGTGACAACCTGCCGTTTAACGGAATGCAGGTCGGGACTTGGTTCCTGCTCAGCAATATTGGAGGAACGGACGCGGCCAAGTGGCACGCTTCCACGAACTATTGGTATGTGGATGATGTGGCCTACGGGACCACTCGCATTGGGTGCGACTAAGTAAAAGAGCGGACGTATTCGCGAAACAAAGGAACAGGGCGTACGAGCCGGAGGGAGCTACTCTTCCACTGGCGCGACATCCACGGAGACTTTCAGGCGCTGTCGCTGCCCGCCGATCAGAATGCCTTTGACCGGTCCCAGGTCGTCATAGTCCCGCGCCCAGGCGACAACGATGTGTGAATCGGATGGCATGGTGCCATTTGTGGGATCGAAATCAATCCAGCCGAAGTCAGGATCGAAAACGCTAACCCATGCGTGCGAAGCGTCCGCGCCAATCAGCCGGGGCTGGCCCGGAGGCGGGGTTGTCACGATATAGCCGCTCACATAGCGGGCGGCAAAGCCCAGCGAACGCAGGCAGGCGATTTGCAGATGGGCAAAGTCCTGACAGACGCCGCGGCGGGTGTGCAGTACCTCGAGCACTGGTGTTCCCACCCGCGTGGACCCCGGCAAGAACTCAAACTCCCGCTGAATGCGCCCGGTCAAATCCAGCACGCACTTAAGGAACGCCTGCCCTCGCGGAAATGAGGCGCGCGCGTATTCCGCAAGCTCCGAACTGCGCTGCACATAGGTAGAGTCGACACAAAATTGCCGCGCGAAACGTGCCCTGGGGTCGGGCACGGCAGAGAGCTTCCGGCTCACCTGTTCCCACGAAGCTCCCTGCGCGGTATCCGGTTGCAGAACCAGGTCGACTTGCACGCGGCTATGCGCGGTGATGGTCAGCTCTGAGTGCAACTCCTGCATGCTGAGCCAGGTCACATGATTGCCAAAATAGTCCAAATGTTCTCGCGTCAGGGAAGGCGCCGGCGAAATTACCAGCTCGTGGCGTAGGGCCGTTTGCCTTTCATAGTCGCGCGGCCGCAAACGCAGAAGATTGTGAGAGAGTTTGACGGTTTCTCCGTACTCGTAGCGTG
>JBFXAV010000158.1:0-6378 GCA_050183935.1 Candidatus Korobacteraceae bacterium
TCTACCCGGAGTTCTGGGGTTGGCGGGTGCGCTCACGGTTGCCGCAATCCTTGGCAAGCAGATTTGCAGCTTCGGAGTCATCGGCAAGGGCTTTGACAAGCTTTCGATTGGCATCGGAATGATCCCCCGCGGTGAGGTCGGGCTCATCTTTGCCAACATTGGACTCACCCTGGTTATCGCCGGGCAGCCCGTCGTCAGCCAAAACATCTTCGCCGCCGTAGTTGTCATGGTGATCGCCACCACGGTAATCACGCCTCCGTTGCTTGCCTGGAGCTTCGGGCGCCTACGTTCGACCCATGCGCCTGCCGCGAGCATTGCGGCGGGCAGCCGCCATTGATGGAAGCGCAACTACCATGACCAAAGTGGAAGCCATTATTCGCCCCTGGAAGTTCGAGGAAGTGAAGGAAGCGCTGGTGCAAGCCGGGGTTGAGGGAATCACCGTCAGCGAGGTCGTCCGCTACGGTCGCAACGAAGAGTACATCACCACGTTCCGCGGGCAATCGTTCCGTCAGGAACTGCAAAGCGGAATAAAGCTCGAACTCGTCCTGCTGGATGATATGGTGGAAGCCGTCGTTGAGGCAATTACCACCGCCGCCCGCACCGGCGAAATTGGCGACGGAGCCATCTTTCTCTCCGCAATCAGCCACGCCGTTCGCATCCGCAACGGCAACCAGGGCGTTGCCGCTCTCTAGCTGTTCCGCGTAGACTTCAGGTCTGTTTTCGAACCTACGGCGTATTTCGCAATACCACGGCCTGGGTAGCTTCCGGTGGAAGCGAAACCATGTGCGGAGTAATCACAATCAGCAGCTCAGATTCCACCGCTCGCCGTGTGTTGGTGGAGAGCACGCTGCCCAGTCCCGGAATCAGCCCGATCCCCGGAGGTCCCGAAAGCGATTTCTGTTCCTGCTGGTCAAGCGTCCCCGCAATCACGCCGGATTCCCCATCCTTCAGCCTCAACCCTCCCGTGTAAGAACGGTTTGAGATGACGGGAACTCCGTTGAACGACTGTCCGCCCAGCGACTTGATCTCAATCTCCATGGCCAGCGTGATCTCGCCCTGGCTCTTATGAATCTGCGGTGTCGCCTTTACCTTGATTCCCAGGTCCTGATAGCTGAAGGAAGGGAAGGGGGCGGTAAAGCTTCCTCCCTGAATCACCTGGCTTAGCGCAGGACTGTTGAAGACTGGTGCGAAGGTCGCATTCAGAATCGGGTAGCGCGTGCCAATCGTCATGATCGCGGGATCCCCTTGCGCCGCCCTCATCTGGAGTCGTTGCAGAATGCGCACGTAAGACTGGTTGGCGGAGAAGTTCACGCTGGCCGGCGGGAAGGGGATTGCAGTCAACGTGCTTCCTCCGCCAAAGGTAGCGAATGGCTGTTGCAGCAGGGAATTTTGCTGCGACTGGAGCTGCGCCAGAAGCGCGCTCAGCGCTGTGGAATTCGCCTGGTTGATGTCGCCCGAGGCGAAGAGTTGGTTAATCAGCTCCTGCACATTCGGCTGTTGGAGCAGCTCCAGCGCCTCCTGCCCAACGTTGAACGCCTGCCATTGCAACGGCAGGTTGAGTCCAAGCATGCGCGCAGCCATACTGCTCACCTCAAACACCTGGACATCCAGCATTACCTGCGGACGCCCAGCATCCAGGGTCTCCAGAAAGTGCGTGGCCGCCTCCAGCGTCGCTCGCGGCGCGCGCACCGCAATGGAGTTGTTGCTGGGCTGCGGGATGATGAACCGCACTTCAAAAATCGTGCGCAGCGCATTCACCACGTCGTTGAGTTGCGCCGCCGCCAGGGTCTGCGGAAGATAGAACGTCCGCAGCGTCATGCGCTCATACTGCAACCGTTGATCGCGGGTATCGGAGGCAATCAGAATTTCCTCTGCTGCCAGCGGAGCCCAAAACGTCTTGGTGATGCCGTTCGCCGCTTCCATTGCGGTGGCAAAGTCGACTTCCTCAATGTCAAAACGTACCTGGCGCGATTGCACGCTTTCCGCCAGCGTCACGTGCAACCCGTAGGCGGCTGCAATCTGCTCCAGAAGGCGGTTGGAATCCCCTTCGAAATGAAAACTTTTTTTCTGCGGGCTGGGGCGGACAACCGGTCCGCTGGTATCGTCTTCCACCCGCAGCCTGCTCTCCACCGGGACGCTGCTCGCCATGGTTTGTTGCAGCCGCTCTCGTGCGAAGGAATTGGAAGGGTCCAGTTCCAGCGCCTGCCGGAACGAGGCCGCCGCCTGGATGGGCCGCCCTTCGGTGAGCTGCAGGCTCCCGCGCTGCACGTGCTCCAGCACGATTTGCTGCAGGGTGAACTCTCTTGCGCTGGCATATTCCGCGTCCTGCGGAACCAGCGCCGCCGCCTGCCGGAAGGCCCCGAGCGCCTGTTGCAGATTGCCTTCCTGGCTGAGCTTCATGCCTGCGCTGAAACGCAGCTTGGCAACCGCAATGGTCCCCCCGGAAACGCCACAGTCCTCCGGTGTCTTCGTCTTGAAGCACTGGAGGCTCGGCTGATCCGATGGCTCTGCCGCAGCAGGCTGCTGCCCTGCGGCAGACAGGGAAACCGTCAGTGCCGTCGCCGCCAGCAACACTCTAAAGCCAGGCAAAAACATTGCTGTGGCGATTGTACGTGGGAACCCCCGGCCACCGCCAACGACTTCCGTCCCCGCCTGAGTACTTTAGGAATGCGCCTTCAGCGGTTATTCCGTTGCCTGCTGTGGGGCGCTTTGCTGCGACGGCGATTGTGGCTGCTGTTGCGTCTGTTGCGTGCCCGTGCCGCAAGCCCGCCGCGTTGGACTGAAGTGGGTCACCTCAAAGGTCTTTGGTGATCCCTGTGCCGCGCCAGTTGTGCCTTGCGCCGGATAGCCATAGACGGTGGCTTGGTTCCCGGCATATTTGGCTGCGTCCGCCGCCTTGAGCTGGAGTGCAAACTCCTGGCCGCTTTCTGTCCGGATCGTCATGCCACCCGCGCTCTGTGCCAGGCACCCCTCAATCATGCCTGGCCCTGCAGGATAATCCGGATGCGCCGAAGCCTGCCCGCCCGGCGTCGCAGGCTGCGTAGTCGTAGGCGAGGGGCTTCCCGGCTGCACGGTCGGCGGAGCCGCGGGAATCGTCGGCTGTCCCGGTTGCGTTGAGGGCGTCGACGGCTGGGCTGAAGGCAGCGACGAAGGCTGTCCAGGTTGTGCCTCGGGCGCCTGTGTGGGACTGGGCTGCTGACCCGGCTGTGTGGTTGCGGGCGACTGGCTCCCCGGCGCTGTCGTCTGCCCCGGTTGTGTGGTCTGTCCCGGCTGCTGCGGGCTTCCCGCTGGTGCTGCGGGTGTGGACTGCGCTGCTGCCAGCGTTACCGTCAGTGCCAGGCTCAGAATAGTGATTTTGAAATTCATTGTCTTGGCCCCTTCGAGCAGCGCAATCCCGCGCTGCCATGTTCCAGAAATGGCAAACGTTTTTTCAGATGCAGGGATTGCCCGGAGCGCAGCCTGAAGCAGGCGGGATCACGAACGATGGCGGGATTACGGAGGAGGGGAAGAGCAGAAAGTCAGTAAGCCCAGGCAACGCACTAGCACTGCTCGCGTTGGACATCAGCAAGCAGATTTCACTCGCGCCAGCGAGTCGTCTGTGAGGATGCTCATGGCCAGTGTAAGGCAACCACACGGCCGCTATATACAACTGCGTTTGTAGGCGAGCAATCCAAAAGCCAGATCGCTTCGCAGGCTCCGCATCAGAGCGTAGGTACTCTCGGATGTTTTCCCGCGCGCGTGTCCACTCGCCTTCAGGCGATGGGTCCGGAGTCGCCCGTAGTCACGGCTCTAGAAATCAACCGACGGTTTGCTCTTGGTACGTACACACGCAATCTTCACAATCACTCCACTGCATTCGGCCTGGTTGGGACTTACCTGCACGCAACTTGATGTGGATAGACTTCCGCCCATGATGCAATTTCCTGGAATGGAATACCTGGGAGCCTCAACTCGTTTTCGTCCTGCACAGCCAGATGAGGCCAGAATAAAAAAGAGAGCCGGGATAATGACAAAGGCTTTCACAACAGTACTCCTGATTCGCCCCTGAGATCGTTTTCGGCGATCTCACTGTCACTGTATCCCGGTTTTGGTTGAAAGATTTATCGAACGTTTTTATGCACGCTATGGCTTATAGGGGGCATAAATGCGGCTTCTGTGAATGGGATGCTACGGCGCAACCGGCGCTGAGTAATAGGCACTACGAATCGAAGGTATGATGTCGAAACGATGCCCGCAAGTGCGTGGCCCCGGACGCTCGTCCGGGGCTGCTTGCAGCATTGCAACGTCTATGGAGCTACGCTTTCACGGTCACAGGCTGCGAATAATATTGCGGCTCGTTGCCCGCCTTCCATTTAATGTTGCAGCCCAGGCTGGCCTTCTGAACCTGCGGCGCCGCTTTGCCTTCAAGCATCGCATCCATCGCCTTCCGCAAATCGTCGCCAGTCACTGGCTGGTCGTTGCCCGGGCGGCTTTCATCAAACTGTCCTCGGTATGCCAGTTTCTGCGCTTGGTCAAACACAAAAAAATCTGGTGTGCATGCTGCTTGGAATGCTTTGGCTGTCTCCTGCGACTCGTCGTACAGGTAAGGGAAGCTGAACCCGAAACTTTTGGCGATCTGCGCCATCGCGGCCGGGGCATCATCAGGATACTTCTCCGCGTCGTTGGAGTTGATGCCTACAAACGCTACTCCGCGCCCTTGGTACATCCGTGCCAGCTCCACCAACTTCTCTCGGATGTGCTTCACGAACGGGCAATGATTGCAGATAAAAGCCACCACCAGCACCGGCGCGGACTGAAAGCTCTCCGAGGAAACCATCTTGCCGGAGGAATCCGGCAGCCGAAACGCTGGCAGCTTCGTGCCTAGCGGAAGCATCGTTGAGGGAGTCTGAGCCATGAATCACTCCTGAATGAATTCAGATCAATCTGTAACCCTCAATTATACGTCTCGCAGGATTATGCCGTGACCATTGCCAAAGTGCAGGTGCCCCATTCAAGCCCGGTTTTGGCTTGAGTGGGGTAGTTTAGAAATTCGTGCTTTGCTCTGGAACCAGTGGGCTACAAACGGTGGATACTCATCGTAGGTTCGGCCATCCAGTGTCCGCCCGGCTTCCGCCTTTCGGACGCCACCCCACTGCTTGAAAAAGAAGGCAACTCGCGCTGTTTTGCACTGGTCTCGAAGCGATGCAACCCACTGTTTCGCCATCGGTCGGGCGCGGGCGCCGCTTTCACCGCCCACGATCACCCAGGCGATGTTTCGCAAATCGACGCGGCCTAAATCTTCAAGAAGAGGCTCTATGGACAAGAAACGAACTTTGGCAGGTGCGGATTGCAGGAAAGAAATTCTTGGGACTCCGTACTTTTTATCTTCCACGCTGACACCCCACCAGATGTGGTTTGAGGCTGTCGCGAATTTTAGTTTCGAGTTCAACAGTTTGGCCAATCGCTCCGCACGCTTCGTGAGAACCTGAAAAATATGCCAGGGCGCGCTCGTCATAACCTTCGCGACTTCGACAATGTAATCATCGGGAACTTGATCATGGAAAAGATCGCTCATCGAGCTCACAAAGATCATCTTTGGTTTGGTCCAACGCAATGGCTCTTCCAGTTTTTGGGGAACCAGGCGCAAGTCAAAGCCCTGCTCGTATGGGTGGCCCTTTACCCCTCGAAACCTCTCGGCAAATGTCTCCGCATAGCAGTGCTTGCATCCAGGGCTGATCTTGGTGCAGCCCCGCACGGGATTCCACGTTGCGTCAGTCCATTCGATAGAGGAAGTAGCACTCATACGGGTACCATTGTGCGAGGAAATGTCACAAGTACACCATCGGCGAATGTCACATCACCTTTGCGTTTCGGACGTTCTTCAGCTGCAGGACTAGCTGCTATTTGAGCGGACGCCTCCAATATTGTGAGAGCACGCTTATAGTTAGCGGCGACATAAGGGAGTCCCGGGCTATGACGCTCATAAATTTCCCGCATCGTAAGCGTCTGTCCCTTGAATGCGTCGAGCAGCATGGGTCCAAGATCATCCAAGGGCCGAGATAGCTGAAACAGTAGAGGGAATCTTTCCGAAGCCGGAGAGTATTCAAAGGATGATGCGCGAGCATTTATTTTATGTGGTATATTCGTTTTTTATTCGCCTAATCTAAACAGAGCTGGCGTTAGTCAATTTGCGGATGATACATGATGAGCACTTCTTTCTTTCAGGAGTCGAAGGAGCAATCGCAGATAAAGGCTCGTATCGTATCCAAGTACTTTTGGGCTTGGGCCAAGGTGATCATTCCGACTGCCAAGCGGCAGCACGCATCTCGAATTGCGTACATCGACCTGTTTGCTGGTCCCGGCAGGTACGAGGATGGAACTCTTTCAACTCCTCTTCTT
>JBFXAV010000159.1:0-6353 GCA_050183935.1 Candidatus Korobacteraceae bacterium
ATCGCCGTCCGCTCGGAACCGACTCCCGCCAGTATGCGCTCGACTGCGCCCGCTATATCGAAACCACACTCTTCCGCGGCTCCCTACCCCCAGAAGAAGTTGCGGCCATCTTCATCGAGCCCATCCAGGGAGAAGGCGGCTATCGCGCCGCGCCCGCAGAGTTCCTTCACGAATTGCGAGCCCTCTGCAACCGCCACGGCATTCTGCTCGTAGCGGATGAAGTTCAGAGCGGAGTCGCCCGCACCGGCAAATGGTGGGCAATCCAGCACTCCGGGGTGGAGCCTGACATTGTCTGCATCGCCAAGGGAATCGCCAGTGGCATGCCGCTCGGAATCACGGCGACTCGCGCCGAGATCATGGACTGGGTTCCCGGATCGCATGCTTCCACCTTCGGCGGGAATCCCGTGTGCATCGCCGCCGCGCTGGCCACGCTCGACGTGCTGGAACAGGAAGGCCTGCGTAACGCCGAACAGATCGGCAACCACATCCTCAATCGCATCCGCTCCTGGCCGGAAAAGCATCGCCTTGTGGGCGACGTGCGCGGGCACGGCCTGATGATTGGCATTGATCTGGTTGCGGATAAAGGCACCAAGGCGCCTTCTGGCGAAGCTCGCGACCGCGTGGTGGAACTGGCATTCCATCGCGGGTGCCTTTTTCTCGGCGCTGGCCCAAGCACTATCCGCATCTGCCCGCCGCTGATTCTCACTCGCGAGCAGGCCGACTTCGGTCTCGACGTGCTGGAAGCATGCCTCGAACTCGCGGCCAATGAACCCAAGCCGGGGCAAACATAATCAGGACGTTGGAGGCCTCTCGTCCCTTGACCTGCCTCCAACACTTTGCAATCTTCGGCGCTAAGCGCGCCGCGCTGCTTTCCTCTCTTGCTAGAATCCAATCTACCCGCAAGCCGGAGGTCCATTTGCGCAAGCTTGCTGCCGCTTTCGTTTTCTTCCTCTTGCTCGCCCCTCTCTGCGCGCTGGAGCGTCAGCCCAACGCCGACTATCGTGCCCGCCGCCAGCGGCTCGCGCAGAAAGCCGGAGCCAACGTCGTGCTGGTGTTTGCCGCCACTGAGGACTCACAAGGTATTGAGCCTTACAGCCAGGATGAAAACTACTACTACCTCACCGGCCTGCGTGATCCCGGAGGAGCCGTCCTCGTTGCCGGAGCAATATCCGGGCCCCCCTACACGGAGATCCTTTTTCTGCCGACCCGCAACCGCGCTGAAGAGCGCTGGACCGGTCCCAAGCTTGGCCCGGACACTCCTGATGCCAAGCAGCGCACCGGCTTTGACCGCATCCTTCCCCTGCATGATCTTCCTCGCGAGCTGGCAGGCCTGATCCCCCAGCCGGACGCTCAGGCGCTCAGCTCCGCCGGAACCCGCTCCCGCCCTAAGGTCTATATCGATACCAATCGCAACACGGAAGAGCCACTCGCCTGGCTGCGGCGCACCAATGCCTTGGTTGCTGCCACCACCGACGATTCACCACTGCTCGAAAGTCTGCGGATGGTAAAAGACGCCGGGGAAATTGACCTTATTCGTAAAGCCACGGACGCCTCCATGGCTGCTCACGTCGCCGCCATGAAGGCCATGCGCCCCGGTGTAAGCGAACGCGAGATCGGCGCACTGATGCAGTACGAGTTCATGAAGCGCGGGTGCGAAGGTCCGGGCTATCCGCTGATTGTTGGCGCGGGTTTTAACTCCACCGTGCTGCACTACTCAGAAAACTCTGCCACGGTGGACTCCGGCGATGTCGTCGTCATGGACATTGGCTGCCAGTACTCCGCCTACATCACCGACATCACCCGCACTCTGCCCGCCACCGGTAAGTTCACAGCGCGCCAGCGCGAGATATATGACATTGTCCTCGGAGCCCAGCGCGCTGCCGTCGCCGCCTTTCGCTCCGGCAAGTCCACCCTCGGGCGGGAAGGTGAATTTTCTCTCTACGACGTTGCCTACCAATACATCAACACTCATGGCAAAGACCGCAATGGTAAGCCGCTGGGCCAGTACTTCATCCACGGCCTTGGCCATCACGTAGGTCTGAACGTCCACGACCCCGCCGAAGCCGGCCGCACTCTGGAACCGGGCATGGTCTTCACCATTGAACCGGGAATCTACATTCCCGAAGAAAATATCGGCATCCGCATCGAAGACATGTTTTACGTCGCCACCGACGGAACCCTGGTGGAACTCACCGCCAGCCTGCCCCGCAGCGCGGATGAAGTCGAACGTGCAATGGGCTCCGGGCGAACCGGCCCGTAGCTCCTGAACCTTCGTGAGTTCCTGGCCACCACCTTCCGGGAGTCTTCCAGCCTCCCGGTTTGGTATCCTAACGGGGATGTTCCTCCTTTACGCCATTCTGGTGGTTTCCACCTTCGCCCTGTTATGGGCAGCCGGGGCGTGTTATTTTTGCGTCAGGCGGAACCTGCCCCAGTCGGAAGACGGCCTGCGCAGGCTGACGGAAATGGATCGCGAAAGCGACCCCGCCGCTGTCTAATCTCCCAGCTTCACCCGAGCCTATGTCGAAAGCCCCAGCCCAAGCTGCTGTCCTGAGTGCCCCCTACGCCCCCCTGGTCCGGAATGCGTCCCTGGTGATTGCCGCCAGTGTATTCATGGCGATCTGCGCCAGGTTGTCGCTGCCTCTGCCCTTCACCCCGGTCCCGCTCACGCTAGGGAACTTTGCTGTCCTGCTCATCGGACTGGTGCTTGGCAGTCGCCGCGGCATGGCCGCTCTGTTCCTGTACCTTGCCCAGGGCGCCATCGGACTGCCAGTTTTCAGCCACACCGGCCCTGGGGGCATGGCGCAACTGCTGGGACCAACGGGCGGGTACCTGATGGCTTATCCGCTGGCTGCTTTTGCGGCCGGATGGCTTTCCGAGCGCCGCAACGCCGGGTTCCCGCATTTGGCATTCGCCGCCGCAGCCGGAGAGACAATCCTGCTCGCGGGAGGCGTAGCTTGGCTTGTGTTCGCTTGGCAAGCCTCGTTGCCTCAGGCCGCCTCCCTGGGTGTTTACCCGTTCCTGTTTGCCGAGGTGATCAAGGTAATGTCCGCCGCCGCCCTTGCCGCCAGGCTTCCGCGCTTTGCGCGTGATGGCTCACGCAGCTAGGACCTGCACCAGCAAATTCGAGTTCTCAAGATTGAAGGAGAAGACTGCGCCCCGCGCAGCCCGCTTATGTCCAGCAGTGCCGCAGCCCAGATTCGTACCATTACCGTGGCCCACAGCCCGGATTCCGATGACGCTTTCATGTTTTACGGACTCGCCACCAACAAGGTCCGTGTCCCCGGTCTCAAGTTCGAGCACACCCTGTGCGACATTGAGACCCTGAACCGCAAGGCACAGGAGGGCGTGTATGACCTCACCGCCATCTCTTTCCATGCGTACCCCTACATTCAGGACCGCTACACGCTGCTCTCCACCGGAGGCAGTGTCGGCGAGGGCTACGGACCGATGATCGTCGCCCCCCGCGCGCTCAGTATTTCCGACCTCAAGCAGGTACGCATCGCCGTTCCCGGAACCCTGACCACGGCCTATCTTGCGCTCAAGCTGTTCGCTCCTGATGCCCAGTACGAGGTAGTTCCCTTCGACCAGATCATTCCTCGTATTCTTGAAGGCAAGTACGAAGCCGGATTGATCATTCACGAAGGCCAGCTCACCTATGCTAAGTCCGGTCTGCACCGCGTCCTGGATCTCGGCAAGTGGTGGCGTGATACCCACGGCCTTCCCCTGCCGCTCGGAGGCAATGCCATCCGGCGCGATCTCGGCCAGGACCTCATTGTGACCGTCGCCAACGCCCTGCGCGAAAGCATTCAGCACGCGCTCGACCACCGTCCGCAGGCGCTGGAGTATGCCATGCAGTTTGCGCGCGACCTCGATACCTCGTCCGCCGATAAGTTCGTCGGCATGTACGTCAACGAGCGCACCATCGACTACGGCGACGATGGGCGCGATGCCATCCGCCTGCTGCTCGACCTCGGCCATCGCCATGGCATCATCCCGCACGAGCCGAAGGTGGAGTTTGCGGCGTGAGGCAGAGCAGTCAGCACTCAGCATTCAGCCCCTGGCCTTTTCGGTCGATGTACTAACGGACGCTTCGTCCCTCGTTGAGTGTTCTCTTGACGGCTGAATACTGAATGCTGAATCCTGAGTGCTAAGGTTCTCGAGCACCTATGGCCGATCCCTCACCTCTTCTGCCCACCAAAATCGACGCCACCTCCGTGCGCTTTGAAAAAAACATGCGCGCCATGGCCGCGCTGGTTTCGGAGATTCACAACGAAGAAGACAGAATTCTCCAGGGCGGTGGCCCTAAGGCCATCGAAGCGCAGCACTCCAAGGGGCGCCTTACCGCGCGCGAACGCATCGCGCAGCTTCTCGATCCCGGTAGTGCATTCTTTGAACTCGGACTCTACGCCGCCCACGGCATGTATGAAGAGTGGGGAGGCGCTCCTGCAGCAGGCGTTATTACCGGCTTGGGGCGGATTCACAGCAAGCTGGCCATGCTCATCGTCAACGACGCCACCGTAAAGGCCGGCGCGTTCTTCCCTATGACCAGCAAGAAAGTCCTCCGTGCGCAGAACATCGCCATGGAGAACCGCATTCCCACCATCTATCTTGTCGACTCCGCCGGCGTGTTCCTTCCATTGCAAGAAGACGTGTTTCCCGACACCGACGACTTTGGCCGCGTCTTCCGCAATAATGCCCGCATGACCGCCATGGGGATTCCGCAGATCGCAGCCATCATGGGCATGTGTGTCGCGGGGGGTGGCTACCTTCCCGTGATGTGCGATCACGTGCTCATGACCGACGGCAGCGGCTTATTCCTTGCCGGTCCTGCACTGGTTCAGGCCGCCATCGGCCAGAAAGTCTCCGCGGAAGAACTTGGCGGCGCAAAGATGCATGCGGAAATCTCCGGTACCGTGGACTTCCGCGAGCCCAACGACGAAGCCTGCCTCCAGCGAATCCGCTCTCTGGTAGAAAAAATTGGCTACCGCCGTCAGTCTCCCTTTGCCTGGAAGGGGCCGGAACTTCCGCTCTATGCCGCCGAGGAAATCTACGGCATCTACGAAGCTGATCCTGCCCGTCCCTATGACATGAAGGAAATCATCGCCCGCATCACCGATGGCAGCCGCTTCGAGGAATACAAAGCCGAATACGGCAAAACCGTGCTCTGCGGGTACGCCCACATCGGTGGCTTTGCCGTGGGCATCGTCGCCAACCAGAAGCAGCACGTGCAACAGATCGACCATGCGGGTAACAAGCGTGTCGAATTTGGGGGCGTGATCTATACCGAATCCGCGGAAAAGGCCGCGCGCTTCGTCATGGATTGCAACCAGAACATCATTCCGCTGGTCTTTTTGCATGACGTTAACGGTTTCATGGTTGGACGCGACGCGGAATGGAGCGGCATCATCAAGGCTGGAGCCAAGCTGGTGAACGCCGTTTCCAACTCCGTCGTTCCCAAGATCAGCATCATCCTGGGAGGCTCCTTCGGCGCCGGCCACTACGCCATGTGTGGCAAGGCCTACGATCCGCGCTTCCTGTTTGCCTGGCCCACGGCGCGCTATGCCGTCATGGGGGGCGACCAGGCGGCAGGAGTTCTGCTCGATATTAAAGTCAAACAATTGGAACGGAACGGTAAGCAGCTGAGCGAAGAAGAAAAACGCGAACTGTTCGAGTCCGTGAAAAAGACGTATGACGAGCAGACCGACCCCCGCTATGGAGCCGCGCGCTTGTGGATCGACAAGATTATCGATCCGCTGGAGACACGCGACGCCATCATTCGCGCCCTCGAGGCCGCCGCCCTCAATCCCGACGTGCCGCACTTCAACGTAGGGGTGCTGCAAACATGACTGATAACCGCGGAGGCGCTGAGACGCGGAGTGAATTGCTCCACAAAAATCTGACCGACCAGATCATTGGCGCTGCCATTGAAGTACACCGCTGCCTCGGACCGGGCCTCTTGGAATCGGCTTATGAAAGTTGTTTCTGCCATGAACTACGGCTCCGACAACTATCCTTTTTGAGGCAGGTTGAGCTTCCGGTCGAATACAAAGGTGTTCAGCTTGACTGCGGATACCGCATTGACGTACTCGTAGCGGATTCCATTGTCGTAGAACTCAAGTGTGTCGAGAAGGTCCTTCCGGTCCATGAGGCACAATTGCTTACATACCTGCACCTCTCACGCAAAGACGTCGGCCTTCTTCTGAACTTTCATACCGCTGTCCTTACAAAAGGTGGCGTTGTTCGAAGAGCTCTCTCAAGGCCTCGTGCACTCAGCGCCTCAGCGTCTCCGCGGTTAAAATGAATCCGACGATCAAACTCATCGAATGCCCCCGCGATGCCTGGCAAGGCCTCAA
>JBFXAV010000160.1:0-6346 GCA_050183935.1 Candidatus Korobacteraceae bacterium
CTATGATCCTGTGGGACAAGAGGGAACTGGAGAGCGCTGCCCACGCCTTGAACCTGCAAATGAGAAATCAGTATGTGCTCGGGTATCGTCCTGCAAACGCAAAACGCGACGGCAGGTGGCGCGAGATTGAGATCAAACTAAGCCGTCCTGAAAATGCGGCCCCGGTACACGTCTCCACCAAGTCCGGCTACTACGCTCCTGTGCGGTGACCCAGTTTACTGTTCGCGTGCATGGCGGCGACGGGCTCGATCCAGAAGAATGAGGACTGTTACCCAGATTGCCGCCACTGCGTATCCGGCAAGGACATCGCTGGGGTAGTGCACCCCCAGGTAGACTCGCGACCATCCGATCAGCGCCACCAGCACTGCGGCGAAAGCCCAGAGTGCAAGCCGCGCGCCCCGATGGTGTAATCGCGACCCCAGCAAGCCCGCCGCAACAAAGTAGAAACAAAATGCATTTACTGCATGCCCGCTGGGAAAGCTATAGGTCTCTGGGTTAGCAACATAAAATGCCAGTGGGCGTGGACGTTCAAAGAAATTTTTGAGCAGGTAGGTAAGCGTGAAGGCACCCGCCATTGCGAGCCCCAGCCATATAGCGGCCCGCGGCCATTGCTTGCGAAGAAAGAAGACAACCAGAAGCACGCAGAACACCGAGAGCACCACGCTCGTTCCCAGCGCCGAAATTCCGCGCAGAGCTATCGTCAGAGTGGGCGAAGAGTTGTGATAGGCGAAGGCTCGCAGGCTGGAGTCCAGTTGCCACGACTCTCCGGACGCAACGCCAGCAGCGAGCCAGGCAAAAACACCAAGGGCAAGGATGGCCAGAAGCAGGGCTGCGGGGACGGCCATGCCGACCTCCCCATGGCTGATGTGCCGGTTCTGTCCAACAAAGCTTTTCAAAATTGTAGGTGGGATCTTGGGGATGGGTATTGAAGAAACAGAATGGAGTCGCTTCTTCAGCGGTAACTCCCCGCATTTGCAAGAATGGTGAGCGCGCCGGGATTCGAACCCGGGACCCTCTGATTAAAAGTCAGATGCTCTACCGACTGAGCTACGCGCTCTTGCTAATCCTTCAATTTATCACAGCGTAACGGGCAATCGGGCAGGCGTGGCCGGACGGCGCATGTCCCTCGGTTTTCACGCTCGCAGCGATTTCGGAGTATTATTTTTCTTGCTGGTGTTCATACCGGCGGGACTGCGCCCGCTATGAGTTTCCGCTACCTCATCCTGCTGACCCTGCTGCTGCTGAACCTGTTTGCAGTGGCGCTCATGTGGCGCTCCGTCGCGGCATGGGCTCGGAGCCGGAGGCTGCGCGTCGGCCTGATGGCCGGGATCATGGTAGCTGTCTGCCTGTTAAACCTTCCTCTCTTTTTCTTTTTCCTCCGCGGCACGGACGCTTTTATCCTGAGCCTGCCCACTTCCATTCTGAAGCCGGTGTTTTATCCCGCGACCGCGTGGATTGTGACGTTAATGGTGGTGTTTGTCGTCGGTGCCCCCATCGCTATTCTTGTGGCGCTGGTGAAGGGCGTGCGCAAGCTCTTGTCGCCCCGAAGCGCGGGAGCCCCCCAGCCCGTGCTGGCGACTGCAGGTCCGGGATTTTCGCGCCGGCAGTTCCTGGCAGGAAGCACGGGCCTGGTGGTTCCGGCGCTCTTCAGCGTGTCGGCGTATGCCACCTATCGTGGCCTTGATGATCTTGAAGTTTCCCGCGAACTCACCATTCCAGTGCGCAACCTTCCCCGTTCGCTAGACGGCATGACGATTGTCCAACTCACGGATTTGCACGTGGGGCCGTACATGCGGGAAGTCGAGTTACAGCACCTGGTGAGCGTAGTGAATGGTCTGAACCCCGATGTGGTAGTGCTGACAGGGGATATGATTGACCGCCATCTTTCCGCCCTGCCAGATGCGGTACGTGGACTCACGGGATTTCGGCCGACGCTGGGTTCGTTTGCGGTGCTGGGAAATCATGATGTTTCCGCTGATCGGTACAGCTATACCCGGCAGTATCGCGGCGGTGTGGAGATCGCAAAAGGGCTGGCTTCAGTCGGCATTCGCACCCTGAGGAACGAGAATATTTACCTTGGGACAGGCCAGGACCGGCTCGCGCTGATGGGCCTCGATTGGATGCGCAATCCTGGCACCGGCGGCTTCTACCGCTACGACGAATCCGGCACAAGGAGCGTGCTCACCCGGCTTACGGCGGAACTCGCATCCGAAACTCCCAAGGTGCTGCTAGCGCACCATCCTGACACCTTCAGCGAAGTGCCGCCGTTTGATATCGCGCTTACGCTCGCGGGCCACACTCATGGCGCCGGACAGATTGTTCTGGGATACGTGGACGGCCAGCCGATCGGACTCGCCAGCTTCCGCTTCAAATACCTCAGCGGCCTCTACCAGGAGAAGGGATGCTCGCTGTACGTGAACCGCGGTGTCGGCTACCTGGGAGTTCCCATCCGCATCAACTGTCCGCCAGAGATCAGCCGCTTCCGCCTGGTGCGTGCGACTTCCGCAAGCTAGGCAGCAGCTTTTTCCGAACTAGTCCGGGCTGTTATTCCTTGAAGATATATGGGATGGCTTGAACCCATTGGGTTTCGAGAGAGGAACGTTTGTGGTTCTTCGTGGATACATTGACGAGAGTTATAACAGCCGTGTTTTCACACTGGCTTGCCTTATGGCAATCGGTTCCGAGTGGCGACCGCTAAAAAGAGCTTGGGAGAGATGCTTGAAGCGTTGCAATGACAGGCTGAGAAAACAAGGCCGTCCATTGCTTTCTCGCTATCACGCCGCAGATTGCAGCAATCTGAAGAACGAATTCGAGGGCTGGACCAAGGACGAGCAGAAGGAATTCACATCAGAGTTGTTTGCGGTTTTCCCCAGACAAAAGCATCCGGTGATCGTGCAGGCATTCTCTGTCGAAATGGCTGCATTGTCCGCCGTGTTCCCAGATATTGCTTCTGAGGAGCGAATCGGGCATTCGTACGCATTGCTTCTGCGCTTGTTGCTTTCAGTTCTTGGGGATAATTATTGCCGTCGGCATACCAGGATTACATTGATCCATGAGCGGTGTGCTCATAATGGTGTGCTCGCAGATGCGTTCAATGCCTCACTGGCCGATCCAACATTCAAAGAGGCAGTGTGCTTCGCTACTCTCGCGCCAATGTCATGGGAACATTGCATCCCGCTGCAACCAACAGATCTGATTGCTTATGAAAATTTCAAAGATGCTGATGCGAAGTTCACGGGCAGAAAGCGCAGGATTTCATACGAGCTTCTTTTGAAAATGAACAAGATCAGTGGGGAAGTTCGCATCCTGAAAGAGCCAGATTTACAGCATCTCAAGATGCTCCTTGAGCAGGCTGGGACAGTCCGAAAACAGCACCCGAAGACCACTGAGCCTGAAGTTGTTTACGTTCCCAACAAAAATAAATAACCAGGCCAACAAAAGGTCGCCAGATCACCGGCGGCCTTATGACGTGGTTAGTCATGTCAATTAATGCCGTTATTTCTTTGCAGGGCGATAGCCGGTGGCGCCTGCCTTTTTCATCGCTTGCACAGCTTCTTCCGCCGTGAGCAGAGGCGTTGTCACCACTGACTTGCACGCGCCTCCAGCTCCAACCGCAACCGCCATTGCTGCCGCCGCGATCTGGTCAGGGAATTGGCTGATGATCACAATGTCATACTCACCAAACGAAAAGAACGCGCTTTCGATCTTGCCACCTAATTTTTCAAAAGCTGGGCGAACAGCCTCCACTCGGTTCTGAGGCTTCTTGGCAAGTGCTGCCCAGCCCTCTGAGGTGTAGGCAATCTGATGAAGAAAGTAGGGCATTGTCTCTCCTTGAAAAGCGGCGCAATCCTGCCAGAAGGGGGGAGGGAAGTCAATTCCACTTATTGAGGATGGAAGGACTAGCCCTGGGTTTCGCTGTTTTCTGAACTGCTCTTTTCCGGACGCAACAACGGAAAGAAGATCACGTCACGGATCGAAGGCGAGCCGGTCAAAAGCATCGTAAGCCGGTCGATCCCCAGGCCATATCCTGCCGCCGGAGGCATGCCGTAGGAGAGCGCGCGAATGTAGTCTTCGTCCATGGCGTGAGCTTCCTCGTCGCCGCGGGCTTTTTCGCTCAGTTGCTGCTCGAAACGCGAGCGCTGTTCCTCCGGGTCGTTGAGCTCGCTGAAGGCGTTGCCTACCTCCAGGCCGCCAATGAAAACCTCGAAACGTTCCACCCAATCCGGCTCGTCTTTTTTGTTCTTGGACAAGGGCGAGATCGCGACCGGAAAGTCGTAGATCATGGTCGGCTGGAACAGGTGCGATTCGGCCACAGCTTCGAACATGTCGGCAATGGTCTTACCGGCAGGCGCTGCCGGATCGTAAGGCATATGCGGCGTGTGTGCTGCATTTAATCGCCGAACGAGGCTGCCAACCGACTCCACATTGGCGAAGTCGCTCATCTCAGGCTTTGCGCCAGCGGCTTCAGGCCAGTATTCCATGATGGCCTCGCGCATGGAGAGCCGCCGCCACTTGCTCCAATCAATTTCCCGGTCCCGCCATGTGCTGGTGCTGCTGCCGTTTACCTGCTGCGCCACCCAGGGCAGCATCTGCTCGGTCAGGTCCATCAGGTCGCGATAGTCGCTGTAAGCCTGGTAGAACTCGAGCATGGTGAACTCCGGATTGTGCTGCGTGGAGATGCCCTCGTTGCGGAAGTTGCGGTTGATTTCGTACACGCGCTCCAGTCCGCCCACCACCAGTCGCTTCAGGTACAGCTCGGGAGCAATGCGCAGATAGAGGTCGATATCGAGCGTGTTGTGATGTGTTACAAACGGCCGCGCTGCCGCTCCGCCAGGGATTGGCTGCATCATCGGCGTTTCCACTTCCACGTACCCGCGTTCGTCGAGAAAGCGCCGTAACGCCTGCACCAGGCGGCTGCGCCTTACAAAAATCTCCCGCACCTCCGGATTGACGATCAGATCCACGTACCGCTGGCGGTAGCGAAGCTCCACATCCGTCAGACCATGCCACTTCTCCGGAAGCGGCAGGAGGTCCTTGGAAAGCAGGGTGAAATCGTCAACATGGACCGTTAGCTCTCCTGTACGCGTGCGAAACAGGTACCCGCGAGCGCCAATGTGGTCGCCGATGTCAAGAAGCTGGAACAGCTCAAAGCCCTGTTCGCCAACCGCATCTTTTTTGATGTAAAGCTGCAAACGCTGTCCCGCCTGCTGAAGATGCAGGAAAGCGGCCTTGCCCATCAGACGCAAGGCCACAATGCGCCCGGCGACGCGAACGTCCACGCGCCCGGCCTCGAGTTCTTGTGCCGATTTGGGGGAGTAATCCTCCAGAATCTGGGGAACTGTGTGGGTAGTCTGGTACTTGTGAGGGTAGGGATCCTGTCCCAGGGACTGGATCCGCGCCAGCTTCTCGCGCCGCAGATTGTAAACGCTGTCTTCGAATGCCAAGAGAGTCCAAACCTGTTGAGGTAAACCAAGGATTATAGCGGAACAAGAAAGCCACGCTTGCGCGAATCCCCAAACGCGGAACGGCGGTCTTGGATCCTAGTGTTCGTTAATCTGTCATAATTCATGGCACTTCAGCGCATGCAAGCACCTGTACGAGAACCGGCTATGTCGATGTTTGGAGTACTCAAGAAAGTTTGTTTATTGGTCGTTTTTTGCGTTTTTCTGCTCACGCCCTTGTGGGGGTTGGACCGCCCTGAAACTACATTCAAAGTCTTTCAATTCCCGGCCAACATGATTCCCCGAATCGATGGTGACGTTGATGATTGGAAGATGGTCCCCGAAAGCTACGCGATCGGTATGGACCAGCTGGTTGATGAGGACAACAGGGATCACAAGCCTGATCCAAAGGATTTCGACCTTAAGGTGAAGGTCGGATGGGTGAAGGGGCTCAACCGTCTCTATTTTTTGTACGAAGCTTACGACGATTCCTGGAGCTTTGCCAATTCAGGGCTCGGTCAGGACATCTTTGAAGTTGTCGTGGATGGCGACCTATCGGGGGGCGTATTCATTGAGCGTTTCAATGAAGTTCCACAGTTGAGCGAGCGCGAAGCGCATTTTTCTATGCACGGAGTACACGCTCAGAACTATCACATCATGACGCCCGCATTGGGCAAGGATTGGGCGGTGGCCTGGGGCTGCAATTCGTATATTAAGAAGCTGCCATACGCCAATGCCGCGTATCGTTACGATTTCAAGCATGGTGAGTCCGGCAAGCTGATTCTTGAATTTTGGATTACGCCCTTTGACTATGCTGGTTGCGAAGGTCCGCAGCGGGCGATTGAGTCTACGTTGACGGAAGGCAAGTTGATCGGGCTTTCCTGGGCGGTTCTGGAAAGGGATGC
>JBFXAV010000161.1:0-6295 GCA_050183935.1 Candidatus Korobacteraceae bacterium
AATAGCAGACGAGGATATCTTTTCCGCGACGACAATCTTCATAGTTCAATGGATTCAGCAAGACAGGATTGTAGGGGACACACAGGGCCCTGCCACCAGTGTACCCTGTGCGTCCCAAGTTTTGTTGAATTGCTGCAGATTACGCGTTCGCTGCCACCGGCGAGGTCGCGCGCGCATACACTTCCTGCGCCGCCGCCACTCCCGCTCCAAACCGGACCTTCCCCGGAGCCACAGAAGCTAAAACCTGTTCCAGGCCGGAGATAATCCCGATTGTGTCCAGGTAGTCGTAGTACCCGATGTGCGCAATGCGGAACATCGAGCCCTTCATGTCGCCCTGCCCATTGGCGATCACAGCATTGAATCGTTCCCGGAAGGCCTTCACGATCACGCTGGAATCGAGGCCCGCCGGAGGAACAATCGCCGTCAGCGCCGCACTGGCCGGAGCCTGCGCGAACAGCTTCAGGCCCAATGCGCCTGCCGCCGCGCGCGTCATCTCCGCTGCCAGCTCGGCATTGGAGATCAGTAGGTCGCGTCCCGCGGCCATGTCTCCGCCGCCTGCCTCGCGCAAGTACTTCAGAGCCGCTCCCAGCCCGGCAATCAGGGCAATCGCGGGCGTAAAGGAAGACTCGCCTTTGGCCGCGTTCTTGCGCTCCTTGCGCAGGTCAAAGTAGTAGCGCGGATTCTTGGTCGTCTCCATGCGCTGCCATGCCCGTTCGCTCACCGCGCAGTACGCCAGTCCTGGAGGAATCATCACGGCCTTTTGCGAGCCGCCGATGATCACGTCCACGCCCCATCCGTCCACGTCAAAGCGCATGGTGCCCAGTCCGGTGATCGCGTCCACCACCAGCAGCGTGTCATTCTTTGCCTGCCGCAGCAGCTTGGCCACGCCTTCCACATCGTGCCGCACGCCGGTGGAGCTTTCCGAAGCCTGCATGTACACCACGCGAACGTCCGGCGTCAGCCGTGCGCGCACGTCGTCGAGCGAAACCGTTTGCCCGTACTCTGCACTCAGTACATCGGGCACACAGCCGTAGGCCTTCGCCAGGTCGCGCCAGCGCTCGCCGAACTTCCCGGCGGTAATCACCAGCACTTTGTCGCCCGGCGAAGTCAGGTTTGCCACCGAAGCTTCCATGGCGCCCGTACCCGAGGCCGCCATCAGGATTACGTCATTCTTGGTTCCGATAAATGTCTGCAGGTCTTTCAGCACGCCCGTGTACAGCGCGCGGAAGTCTGCCGTGCGATGGTGTACGTCGGCAGCTGCCATAGCCGCAGTCGCCGCCGGAAGAAGGGGAGTTGGACCAGGAGTAAAAAGGCGATTCTTCTTGAGCATCATCTTGGGATCTATTATCGCAAATTGATCTGCTGATAGTTCTCCGGAACAAAGGAAAGCAGGCGCGAGTCCTTCACAAATAGCACCATGGCTGATGCATTCTCGCCTTGGCCGGTTACCACCAGCAGTCCGTCTCCTGGGATTTCATCGGGACCGGCTCCGCCTGCCCAGGAGATGGCCCCCACCGAGCTTTGTGGAACCCGTGCCACCGCCGTAAGTTCCGGGAAACTGGAGTCAAACAGGTTGCGATGCTGCGCAAGCACCACCACGCGGTGTACTTTTTCCGATACCAACACGAATGTTGTGTCCCCAGACGTTCCGCTGCCGCTGAAATCCAGTGAAATGCGGCCTTCAGGCTCAACTCCCTGGGAACGCATCCAGTAGATGCCCACTGGGTCAAACTCGTTCATGGCAGCCAGTTTCCAGTTGGAGGCCTCGGGAATGGACTGCGCCTCGAGCGGGAGCATTCCCTCGGGAAGTTCTGCCCCACTCGCCTCCGAGGTAGCCATGGCCCGCACGCTCGCCCGTGTGGCGGCTACTACGCTGGCCAGGCACACTGCGCAAGCGGCCACAATGGCAATCCGACCCAGAACATGCCGGTCTCTACGGAAGGGGACGACCTTGACGGCCTCTGCCCCCGGCATAGAGCGGAACTCCACCGCCAGTTGCGCCATAACCTGCAGATGCTCCAGCGCATGGCTGGCGGCATCATGGGGCGTGACCAGTTCGCTTACTTCCAACGTTCCCTGGTTCACCGAAAGCAGGGTCTTGCTGGAACAGCAAAGCTTCTGCACCAGTGTCAGATTAGCGCGGGTAAGGAACAGCTTGGACTGTGCGGGGTGATTCGTACGCGTGCTGAACCGTGCGTCGAAAAGGTAGTCTCCGGTGGCCACCGCCTGCCGTCCGCCGTCGATCAATTGCATCGCTGTTGGCGCCACAGACATCGCGAAGCTCGCGGGTACCATCATCCGCAGATTCAGTCCCGCTGTGTTCTCAGCGTTGGAGAAGCGAATCACCACCGGCCAGTTCTGGAAGGTTCCATTCACTACCAGGTCGTCCCCATCGCGGAGAATTACTCCGCTCAGCGCCCTGCGAAGCGCGCGCGCCTCCTCTGCAACTTCCTGGTATCCCGTGAAGATGGCCCGGTTGCGGAAGAAGGCGATCAGCAGTCCCACAAGGGACACAGCTCCCGCGATGATGAGCGTAGTCTCAACCGGGGAAAGGGACTTCATAAACTCCTGCAAGTAGGTGAATTTCGCTCTGGTCGCCCCTGGCCGCGAACGGCGGGCTCTGCCAGCGATATCAATCTCGATGGCGCAGGGCGCAACACTATAATGGCAGGTTTTGCTGGAGAGGAAACCCTCAATGAGCATATCCGACATCATCCAAAAGGACATGACCGAAGCCATGAAGGCCCGCGACGAGCGCCGCCTTTCCACCCTGCGCATGGTCCGCTCGGCCCTCAAAAACAAGGAAATCGATAAGCGCGCCCCGCTCGATGAAAAGGAAGAACTCGCCATCCTCAGCACTCTCATCAAGCAGCGCAAAGAATCCATCGAGCAGTTCGAAAAGGGCGGACGCCAGGAACTTGCCGACAAGGAAAAATCTGAGATTGAACTCATCGAGCGCTACATGCCCAAGGCCCTCGGCGAAGAGGAGGTGATAACCACCGTTCGCCAGACCATAGCCGAAATGGGCTCGCCCACCATGAAAGACGTGGGCACGGTGATGAAAAACGTAATGGCCCGCTTCGCCGCCACCGGCGCCCGCGTGGACGGCAAACTGGTAAGCGACAAAGTCCGCCAGGAACTGTCAGCGAAGTGAGTTTGTGTAGGGACGGGCTACGCCGTCCACCGATAGATTGGTTATCTTGTGTAGGGACGGGGCTGTGCCCGTCCACCGATAGCGGGCTGCAAGCCCGCTCGTGTCGGGGACGTATGACTGGTAAGCGAAGAGTGGGCCTCACGAATTATCAGGAAAGTGGCTTTTGTAGGGACGGGGCTGTGCCCCGTCCTCCGATGGCGGGCTGTAAGCCCGCTCGTGTCGGGGACGTATGACTGGTAAGCGAAGAGTGGGCCTCACAAATTATCAGGAAAGTGAATTTGTGTAGGGACGGGGCTGTGCCCCGTCCTCCGATAGCGGGCTGTAGGCCCGCTCATCTCGCCGGAGCATGAACAACATCAGGAAATACGATTACCGCCGAAAGCTCCCCCACATCCAAAAAGACGCGTCTCCGGTTTTCGTAACCTTCGTCACCTGGAAGCGCTGGATCTTGCCCGTAGCGGTTCGTTCACTCGTGCTCGACTGCTGCGTTCAGCAGCATGGCAGAGTCTGCGAACTACACGCCGTGGTTGTCATGCCCGATCACGTGCACCTCATCCTTTCGCCACGTCATACCGAAACCGGAGATTTGCCGAGCCTCCCCGAAATCATGCGCTTCATCAAAGGCTCCTCCGCACGCAAGATCAACAAACACCTGCAGCGCAGCGGACGCGTCTGGCAGGAAGAATCCTTCGATCACATCCTGCGTTCCAATGAGAGCTTGTCGGAAAAAGTGGAATACCTGCTGAATAATCCTGTTCGCTCAGGACTCGCGGCCACGGCCCCCGAGTATCCCTGGCATTGGCAGGGTACGATCCCTGTTCTTTAGGTTGTGCAGAGTCGGTCAATCGTTCCCAAACAAACTGTCACACAAGAACGGCCGGCTTTGTCTAGGAATGGCTTGTCTGTTGTCTTGTGTAGGGACGGGGCTATGCCCCGTCCCCGCAAGGCGGGCCATGGCCCGCCTACCATCGAACATCATCTAAAACCGCGAAGGCGATCTGAACCGCGCAAGATAGCATCGCGTGCAGGGCGGGTTAAAACCCACCCATCGGGGACGGGTCGCAGACCCGTCCCTACACAACCCTACGCCACCATCTTCCGGATCGACCGCCGTACCCGCTCTGATCGGGGAACGTATTCTTTGATTGTTTCCTTGGCCTCGCGATAGACATCGCGCTCGTTCTCGGCGGCGATACTCAGGGGCCAGCGCTCCACGCCGGCAAGAGCCAGCGCCGCGCCCAGCAGGCCCATGTTCTTGGCAATGTTTACCGTCTCCGCCATGCGCTGGTTGGAATCGGTCTGCTTCCAGAAGTCGTGCATCATCGGCGAGACCCCGGCTAGGAATGCGATGATCGCCAGCGCCCCGTGCCGCGGCTTCAGGCCCAGCAGCAGGCTGGTCCCACCAAACAGGAGCATCGCTCCCGTGGCCGGCACTGCCACGTTCGCCGCCGGAACGTGCTTGGAACCGGCGTACTGCGTCATCATCTGGCGGTTCTTGAAGTGGTTAATGCCGTTGTAGATGAAGTACCCGCCAAGAACGGCGCGTCCAAGCAGAAACACCGCTTTCGCACCTGCATTCGCCATGGGAAAAATCCTCCTAAGCGGAGTTCGATTCATGGGTGAAGCGGGGAGTGGCCTCGTAAACAGGAACTCAGATCGGGTTCGGTGCTTTTAAAGCTTCAAAAAAAAGCGGTAAGTCGCTATCTAGCGATAAAGAACGCGCACGAGAATATTCAAAACCCAATAAACGACAACCACGACAGCAATAACGGTCGTTACCTTGGAGGTTGCCCGGTGCCCCATATCTGCCTGCCTTTGGCAGATGTGGGTCTTTCCGCGTTCACCACTCGACCTTGTCAATCCCCCAACAAGAGTCAATTCCCGCTAACATATTCCAACACCTCGCAAAAGAAACTTCGGCCGCGTGTCACACTTGCCTGGGCGGGACAGCTATACTGGAAACTGGGCACAAACTTTCACGCGGAATATTGCCCATACATCCCAACTCCCCTGAAATCAAGATTATCCCGCAAACCCCTGCCGCTGAATATTCTGCGTGCGCTCGATTTCGTAACCTGTTCTCAGCAAAGATTTTGGGAGGAAGTCTAGGGGAGGGGTATCCTGCAAACTCAGCAGCTTTCCACCTGACTGAACGCTGACTACTGAGTGCTGACTGCTTTCCAAACGTACTCCCTTGCAACTTCCACCCCGAAACTGGAAACTAGCCTCATGGCCACCACCAGCGAGTTGAGCCCGTCGGTTCGCGCCAAGTACGAGCCTGTGATCGGGCTAGAGGTCCACGTTCAGCTTCGCACGGCGAGCAAGATTTTCTGCGGTTGTTCCAACCGCTTCGGCGATCCGCCCAACACTAATGTCTGTCCGGTATGCCTCGGCTTGCCGGGGGCGCTGCCGGTGCTCAACCGCAAGGCCGTGGAGTTCGCCACGCTTGCGGCCATGGCAGTGAACTGCCGCATCAATGAGCGTTCCATCTTCGCCCGCAAAAACTACTTCTACCCCGATCTCCCCAAAGGCTGGCAGACCTCGCAGTATGACAAGCCCGTTGCCGAACACGGCTGGATCGACATCCTTGCCGACGGCCAGAAAAAGCGCATCGGTATCACCCGCCTGCACCTTGAAGAGGACGCCGGCAAAAGCCTGCACGACGTTGCCGCTGATTCCGGCGACCGCACTTCGCTCGACCTGAACCGCTGCGGCACGCCGCTGGCGGAAATCGTCAGCGAGCCCGACATCCGCTCACCCGAGGAGGCTTACCAGTACCTCACGCTGCTGAAGGAAATCATCCAGTTCACCGGCGTGAGCGATGTCAGCATGGAAGAAGGTTCCCTGCGCTGTGACGCCAATGTAAGCGTGCGTCCCGTGGGCCAGGAAAAGCTCGGTACAAAGATTGAAGTGAAGAACGTCAACTCCTTCCGCTTCATCAAGCAGGCATTGGAGTATGAGATTGAGCGGCAGATTGAAGTGCTGGAGTCTGGTGGAAAAATTCACCAGGAAACCCGTCTGTTCAACGCCAACGAAGGCCGCACCTACGGCATGCGCAGCAAGGAACAGGCGCACGACTACCGCTACTTTCCTGAGCCTGACCTGCTTCCTCTGGTTGTGGACGAAGCCTGGCAGGCGGAG
>JBFXAV010000162.1:0-6294 GCA_050183935.1 Candidatus Korobacteraceae bacterium
GAGCCAGCAGCAGGCCAAGATTCAACTGCGATTCAAAACTCTTAGGGTCCGCCGCAGATGCCTTTCGATAGGCCTCGATGGCTTCAGCAGGCCGGTTGGTTTCGCCATACACCAATCCCAGGTTGAACCACGCGCGAAAGCTTCCTGGCTGGCTCGCCACCACGGACTTCAGTTGCTGTTCGGCGGTGGCATAGTCTTTGGCTTCCAGGGCGGCTTCGGCTTTCGCCAGCGCTGGTACGTAGTTCTCGTCTTCCGCCACTCGATGGCGGCGCACGGTCTGTCCCTGATTCTGCGCCTCGGCTGGGGCATTGAATAACAGCGTGCAGAGCAAGGACATGCCAAGCAGTCCCCAGGGCAGAGAACGCACCATGGGAATGTGCTCCGTCGTTTTCAAGTGCTTTCGGGATTGCCTGCCTGCAATCATTCGTTTCTGCGTACTTACTTCTCCGGTTTTTTGACGGCCTTCGTGCTCCCGGCCTTGCTGCTCTTGCGGGTTACCGGCTTCCGCTTCGTTGCCACGGAAACCCCACGCGATTCACCGGACTTCTCCAACAGTGCCGCCGAATTATGCCCATCGCCATTCTCGCCCTCAGGGTCACCATTGCTGACCCCACTACGGGCCGCCCCATTATGGGTTAAGATGCGCGACAGCCACGCTCCGGTGTAAGATTTCGAGCTTCGCGCCACCTTCTCCGGAGGCCCGGCAACGACCACGCTGCCTCCTTTGTGACCCCCTTCCGGCCCTAAGTCAATCACCCAATCGGCGGTTTTTATTACGTCCAGGTTGTGCTCAATCACCAGCACCGAGCCTCGGGCCTCAATCAGCCGACGAAACGCGGCCAGCAGCTTGCTCACGTCGTCGAAGTGCAACCCCGTAGTCGGCTCGTCAAAAATATAGAGCGTGCGCCTCCGCTTTCGGCCTTCCTCGGCGTTTTTGGGTGCCTCACGCACCTTGCCTTGCAGGTGAGCCGCCAGCTTAATGCGCTGGGCTTCGCCACCTGAAAGCGTGGTTGCCGACTGCCCCAGCCGCAGATAACCCAGTCCCACCTCTTCCAGGACACGAAGCTTATCCGCAATCTTGGGCGATTGCGCGAAAAAATGCAGAGCCTCCCGTACCGTGAGGTTTAATACCTCAAAGATGTTCTTGCCCCGGTAGCGGACGTCCAGAACTTCCGGCTTATAGCGCGTTCCCGTGCACTCTTCGCAGATCAGCTCCACGTCGGCCAGGAACTGCATTTCCACCGTGACAGTTCCATCTCCCTGGCAGGTCTCGCAACGCCCGCCGGGTATGTTGAAGGAGAAATGGCCCGCGGTATAGCCGCGACGCTGCGCCTCCGGAAGCGAGGCAAACAGCTCCCGGATGGCGTCGAATGCCTTGATGTAGGTCACCGGGTTGGAGCGCGGAGTCCTTCCAATCGGCGACTGATCCACCAGCACAACTTCGTCCACGTTTTCCAGCCCGTCAAGGCGGTCGCAGAAGCCGGATGCCTCCACATTCGCCAGCGCTTCCTCGGAATCGGCCACCGCGCCATTGCTGTGCTTCTTGGCCGCCAAACCTTGATACAGCACGTTATGCACCAGCGTGGATTTTCCCGAACCGGAGACGCCCGTAATTGCCACCAGCATGCCCAGCGGAATGGTGACGTCAATGTCTTTCAGATTGTGGGCGCGTGCGCCGCGAATCTCCAGCTTGGCTGGCCCCGGTTTGCGCCGCGTGTGCGGCTCCTGGATTCTCAAATCTTCCGCCAGATACTTGCCGGTGAGGGACTGCGGTTTTGTGCGGAACTGCTCATAGTTCCCCACGGCCACCACGCGACCGCCATGCTCGCCGGCTCCCGGCCCCAGATCGAGAATCCGGTCGGCGGCTTTCATGATCTCCGGGTCATGTTCCACTACCAGGATCGTATTTCCGGCATCGCGCAAGTCGTGCAGAATCTTCACCAGCCGCGCTGTGTCGCGGCTATGCAGCCCGATGGAAGGCTCATCAAGCACGTACAGCGTACCTACCAGCCGCGATCCCAGTGAAGTTGCCAGTTGAATGCGCTGCGCTTCGCCCCCGGAAAGCGTGGAAGCCAGCCGGTCCAGCGTCAGGTACTCCAGCCCAACTTCCATCAAAAAGCGCAGACGGTCGCGGATTTCCTCCAGCAACTTCCCTGCGATCTCCTCTTCGCGTGGGGTTAGCAAAAGGCCTGCAAAATACACGGACGCGGCCTCAACCGTCAGGCCGCCAGCTTCGCAGATGTCCTTGCCGCCCACCTTCACTTGGCGTGCTTCTGGGCGCAGGCGCGAGCCTCCGCATACCGAACAGGTGGAATATCCACGATAGCGGCTCAGAAAGACCCGCACGTGCAGTTTGTACTTCTTGCGTTCCAGGTGGGCAAAGAACCCGCGTACTCCCCAGAACTCGTCATTGCCCTCCAGAATCGCCCGCTTGTGTTCCGCATCGAGCTGCCGCCAGGGAACGTCCAGCGGAATCCCCGCCTGCCGCGCATAGCGCCGCAGCTCTGTGGAGAGAGGCCGGTACTTGGGCTTCGTCCAGGGCTCAATGGCCCCTTCCAACAACGTCTTGCTGTGGTCGGGAACCACCAGGTTAATGTCGAAGTCGATGGTATTGCCGAACCCCTGGCAGCGCGGGCACGCGCCATAGGGATTGTTGAACGAGAACAGGCGGGGCTCCGGCTGTTCGTACTTCAGGTTGCAACGCTTGCACTCAAAACGCCCGGAAAAGCGCCACCAGTTGCGCTCAGCAGCCCCACTACCTTGCGCAGCAAAGCCTTGCGCGGCAGATTCACCGTTGCCGCCGGGTTCGGTTACTTCCGGCGTGGCGAACACCACCTCCGCCGCTTCGCGGTACGCAATCTCCACGGCATCCACCAGACGCGTGCGCATCTCCGGCCCAACCACAAGGCGGTCTACCAGGATCCATACCGGCTGGCTGAAGTCGAGCTCCAGCAGCGACTCCGGCGTGGAAAACTCAAACACCTGCCCGCGCTGAAACAGCCGGTTAAATCCCTTGCGCCGCAGGTCGAACAGCGACGCCTTCAGGACATCCAGCACGTCCAATTTCTCCGCCGACGGCGCCGGAGCTTTCTTGCGGCCTCGTCCCTTTTTCGGCTCGGGAGCAATCGGTTGCGCGGTGGGCGGACGCAGCGGAAACAACACGTTCAGTCGCGTGCCTTGGGGCAAAGCCTGAATCGCATCCGCAACCTGGTCCACGGTGTCCTCACGCACCTCGGCGCCACATTGCGCGCAGTAGGTACGGCCCACGCGCGCAAACAGCAGGCGCATGTAGTCATAGATTTCTGTCGCCGTGGCCACAGTCGAGCGCGGATTGCGCGTCGAGTTCTTCTGCTTGATGGCGACCGCGGGCGCAATGCCGTCAATCAAGTCGGCATCCGGCTTTTCGATCCGTTCCAAAAACTGCCGCGCATACGCCGAGAGCGATTCCACGTAGCGCCGCTGTCCCTCGGCGTAGATGGTGTCAAAGGCCAGGGAAGACTTGCCCGACCCGGAAACACCCGTGACCACCGTCAGGGCGTTGTGGGGAATTTCGAAATCAATATTCTTGAGGTTATGGACGCGAGCGCCCCGAACGACGATGGAATCGGTGGACATTACGCTGACAAAAGACACACGATGGCTCGTTACCGTTGAAGTTCCCCGGGACGCCGTTCCCAGCTATTTTCCGAGCACGCGCGTCCCCAGCCGCCAAGCCGTTCTCCGGCCTTACTGGCGGCTTCAAACCGATGTAAGAATCTTTCGATTATACGGCTTTAGGGAAGAAGCTCTCAACTGAGGGGCCAATGGGTTCGAGCTAATAAAACCAAAACGCGCAGCCGAGGCCGCGCGTTTCACGAATGCAACCAGGAGCTTACTCTCCGGGATCATCATCCCGTTTGCCGTAGCGCACTGCCAGCACGACAAACCCAGCCATCAGCCCCAGGGTGGGCACCAGCAACATGGTAACGGCGCGGTTCAACGCGCGCTTCCCGCCGCTGTCCGCGCCGTTCGCGGAAGTCCAGCACATGGCGCAGCCCTGGCCGAAGGCAGGCGAGGAAGAGAGTGCCATTCCGAGAGCCAGAATGGAAAGCATGCGTCTCATAACTATTGACCTTCGATGCCCACGCCCAGCCGCAAAATGCGGAAGGCATCGGGGAAAAAGATGCACATGAGCACTAGGCAGACTACCAAAGACACCATGAGCATTCGCCGCATGGTTACCACTTCGTACTTCAGGTGCATAAAGTAGTAGATGATGAGTGCCGCCTTGATTACCGAAAGCCCGATGAGGATGGTGAGCATCGGAACAGGGTTCATCTGCATGTAAGCCAGGCCTACCTCAATAATGGTGGCCACCAGCAGAATTCCCCAGACAACATAAAATTGTGTCTTACTGGAATGATCCGCTCCGTGACCTGCCGTTGCTGCATGAGCCATAGCGCTCTCCTTCGATGGTCTTGCTTGCCGCCGAATCCCGTCGTCTTACTCGATCCTCGTGGACATCAAATAAACCAGCGGGAATACGAACATCCACACCAGGTCCACAAAGTGCCAGTAGAGGCCGCTGGTCTCTACATCATCGGCCTTGAACTTGGGTCCCATGCTGCGCACCAAGATCACGCCGAGGATCACCACGCCGATGGTCACGTGAAGCATGTGCAGGCCGGTGATCGTGAAGAACGTCCCGCCGAACTGGGGAACACTGTCCGCCCACGGATTGCCGGAAGGAGTCATCCCCAGGTGAATCAGTTCCAGCCACTCCCGGATGTGCAGCACCACGAATGCTGTTCCGCAGAACATGGTGGCTGCAAGCCATCTGATTGTGCCGCTGCGGTTGCCGCTGCCAGCCGCCGCCACCGCCAGCACCATGGTGAGCGAACTGGTCAGCAGGAAGCCGGTCATGATGGTGGCGTTGATGATGCTTTCCGAATGGAAAGGCGTGGGCCATGCAGGATTGGAAATGCGCCCGTAGCTATAGGCAAACAACAAGGCGCCAAAGGTCAGGGAATCCGACAGGATGAACAGCCACATCCCGATCTTGTTGGAGTACGTCCCAAACAACGACGGCTCATAAGCCGTATCCACATGGTGCTGGACCGCGACATCCGCCATCTGCTTTTTCTCCCGTTCCAGAAATCCTGTCTTCCAGAGGGGCCCTACGCGTGGCCGCATGGCCGTGCGCTTACGACGCAAACTGCAGCAAAGCAAACACGTAAACCCATAGCAACGCCATGAAGTGCCAATACCAGGCGGTTACGTCCACCACAATGCGCCGCCGCTCCGCCTTAGGTACGGCGACGGTTCCGCCAGAGGTTGCCAGCAGCGCCCACAGCAGCGCAATCATTCCTCCCGCCAGGTGCAGCGCGTGCATCCCCGTGAGGACGTAGAAAAAGGATCCGCTGGGAGTGTTCGCCAGAAAGAAGCCCCGGCGCACCATTTCCTGCCAGGCGAGCACCTGTCCGCCCAGAAAGCCAAGACCAAGCACAACCGTGATCAGCAACCACGGGACATTCCGCTCCTGCCCGGGAGCTATTCCTGGGATTGCCATCACCGGTTCGAGGGCTACCTGTTGCAGGGCTGCACGCCGCGCCTTTTCAATGCTGTAACTGCTGCCGACCAGTAGCAACGTATTGACCAGCAGCAAACCCACGGGAAGTTGCAGGGGCACCCAGTCGTTTTCGTACGAATTGGTGGCGGCATTCCACTGCCCCAGGCCCTGACGCACGATGTAAGCGCTGGTAAAGGAGACGAACAGCATGACCACCGCAGCCAGCCCTACCGCCAGACCCAGTCGGTAACGTCGCAGTTGCTCGCCGAAGTTGGGGAAGGAATCTCCGTTTCCGCCGCCACCCCCGTTGCCGGGGAAGCGGATGACCGGACCTCCACCTCCTTGTCCTGACTTCGCCTCCGCGCCCTTGACTTTAACCGTGGGACTATATGTAGCCATAAAAGCAGACCCTTAAACCGTTACCCAATGAACCTTGTCAACTCGCTTTGAACAGCGAACCTTAGTCGCGCCATTCAAGAGATAGCTCTAGTTTATCTCCAGCGAAGCTGACAAATTTCCCAATACTTCGCAGTTCCGGAATCCTCTCAGTGCGCCGGAGCCTTGATCGCGCCCGGCGGATCGGTTTGCATCACGTAATCCTTGTCCGCGCCCGGCACACTGTACTCGTAAGGACCGTGGTGGACGACCGGCGTCTTGCCCCCAAAATTATCGTGCGGCGGAGGCGTAGCCGTGACCCACTCCAGCGTGGTGGAGTTCCACGGATTGTCGCTGGCCTTCGGCCCTTT
>JBFXAV010000163.1:0-6262 GCA_050183935.1 Candidatus Korobacteraceae bacterium
CAGCGGCAGCATCGCGAGCAGAACCGCCATCGGAGCCAGCACTCCCCCAATAAGCGCATTGCGTAGCAACATCGCGCACGACGCCAGCACAATGCCGCGAAACGCACCTGGCTGCCAGGCTCCATTCGACTGCGTAGCGCGGCCAGCCAGCTCTGCAACAGTGGCCGTACTATTCACCAGCCCACCGAGAAACCCGGTAACTTCGATGGCGTGCGGCCCGTAGATATTCAGAAGGATGTAATTGAAAAAGCCGAGCCCTGCAACCAGAAGAACGGCAAGCCAGACTGCCCGCGGTCTCACCAAATGCCACGGATCAACGTACCCTTCGGGCAGCACTGGATAAATCACAATCGCCAGAATCGCCAGCATCACCGCCGAACGCAGCTCGGCATCCGTGAGCGTCTGGCTGAATCCCGCCAGCGGCTCCTTCCATGCCAGCAAAGCAGCAGTTGCCACGCCGAGCGAACCGGCAATCAGCATCTGTCCTTGCCCTGCCAGTACTCCGCAGAGCGCCACCGTCAGCAGAGCTGCTGATGTGGTGATCTCCGCGCCTTCTCCGGTGCGAATGGTTTCAAGATTCAGCAGAACAATCAGGATGCCGACCAGCACCAACACCAGCAGAGCAAACGTGGGGCCCAGAATGCTTCCGGTCGCGCCCAGAAGTCCGGCAAAGGCAAAGGTGCGCAGTCCGGCTTCTTTTCTGCGACGCTCGCGCTCAATTCCAACAAACAGTCCCACCGCGAGCGCCAGCGCAAGCCGAGCCAGGGTCGGAACATAGGGAAGAATCGGGGCGTCGGGCATCGCTTGCTAGTCTACTGTCAGGCGCAAATTAGCAGGAAAATTGGTACTCGTGCTTGTTTGGAATGAATTTCAATTGCCCCGGGTGTCACCCCGAGTGGAGCGAAGCGGAGTCGAGGAGCCATGCCTTGCTTACGCTGAGACTCACGGTAGCGAAACTTAGTTGGGGGAACCGGCCAGTCCGGATGCATCTCGCAGGATGTCCCGTTCCAGGTCCGAGAACCGCTCGCGGTAGGCATCAGAGTCAATCGCCTGATTGCGTTCTTCCGGACTCTTATTTTTCAGCTCGGCGAAGGCGCCGCGCAGGTCACGCTTGCGGTCGTCTGGCAACCGCCGGAAGCTACGATACAGCCGCCGCGTCCTGGCCTGCTGCTCGGGCGTGAGGTGCTCAAAGGTTTCAATGCGCTGCAGAATGCGCTGCTGCTGGTCAGGCGGCAACTCGTAAAACCGGCGCATCTGCTCCACCAGCCGGTCCTTGCGATCGGGACTCAGACGGCGGAACGTCGAGTCTTCCTGAAGCGCCTTCTGCTGCTCTTCCCAGCTCATGTCCTGGTGGCGGCGCAGCCAGTCTCCGGCATGTGGGCCAGGTCCCTGAAAACGACCGCGGCGCGGCGGTCCTTTCCGTGCGTTGGGATCTTGTTCGCCACCCCCGCGACGCGCCTGATCCCCGTTCTGCTGCTGCCCGCCACGGCTCCGTGGCGGAGGCCCGCCCGCGCGCTGCAATGCCCATCCGGCATCGGCGGTCAGCACCAGCAACGTGGCCAGCGCCATCGTCTTAAGATTCATTCGAAACATAGTTTTAGGGCAATCCGCTAGTTGGACACTCCCATTTCGTCCAGCAGTTCAAACTCTGCCAGCAAATCGCTATGCCCTTCCAGGTACTGCAAATCTCCTACTGCGGTGCCCACTCGCAATTGAGCTTCGGCCTGCGCAGTGATCTCGCGCGTTTTTTCCGGAGTTCCACCCATGCGCAGCATGCTGAGCCCGCCAGCAGCTACCAGAATCACAGCCATGCTTGCCGCCAGCACCGGCCGGCGGGCCCAACTAAACCAACTCGCGGACGGGGCGGAGTTTTCTTCCCGCACCCGCGCCATCAGCCGCGTCATGAAATACGGAGAAACATCCTCCGGAGCCTTCCACTCGTCCAGCGTGGCCATGGTGCTCCGCAGCGCCTCTAATTCCTTGGCGCATTCCGCGCACGAAGGCACGTGCCCGGCAACATGCGCCGGAACGGGCTCACCGCTTACCAGATCGAAAAAGTGGCTGCGAACCTCTTTGCAATTCATAATTCCTCAACACCCCTCAGGACGTTCTCGGCCAGGGGAACGCCTCTAAACAAACTCCGCCAGACGTTGCCGCAGCGTTTCATACGCGCGGAATAAAAGGGACTTGGTCGCCGATTCGCTCAGCTTGAGCATATCGGCGATCTGGCGATAATCCAGCCCCTGATATTTATGCATAATTACGGCCAAACGTTGCCGCTCTGGAAGCGCCTCTACATGCTTGCGGATGGCCTGCATCCGCTCCCGCTGCAGCATCTCCTGTTCAATCGTAGGGCGCTGGTCGGCCAAATCCAGGGTCATGCCGGTTTCTTCATCCGGCTCATTCAGGCTCACGCTGGCCTCACCCCGCTCATGCTTGGTATCACGCGCATGATTCACCGCCAAGTTACTGGCGATGCGGTACAGCCAGGTGGTGAACTTCGCTTCGGCATTATAAGTGTGCCGGGAACGATACACGCGCAGGAAAACTTCCTGCGTCAGTTCCTCCGCCACCGCCGAATTGTGCGCCATGCGGTACAGGAAACCCAGGATCGGCCGGCGGAACTTCACCACCAGGTATTCGTAGGCGGCATCATCTCCCGCCTTCGCCTGAAGCATGATTTCCGCGTCCGACAGGCCCTCATAGGCCGATGGCGGAGCCTGCATCGCCGCATTCGAGCTGTTCCGGCGACCCGCTGCCGAGGGAGCTACCCCATTGATGGTCAGAGCGCTCACGTTTGTCTGAACCCCGGCCTCCACAGAAAGTTGCGGCCCCGGGAAAGCCTCTTTCAGAGGTTCCAGGGACTGCTCCGGGCCCGTCGGCTCTTGCCGTTTCAATGACTTAAACATGCGGTTTCAGGGAGCAAACGGACCCTCGATCTGCCCGCTTGCTCTGTGCTCACTTATAAAGACGAATTACGCTCGCTTTAGGGGAGAGGAAATATCACGATCCGTACCTCACCCGCCCCAACTCCCTAAACACCCACAATCTCAGGAAATCCAGCGAATCTAAGAGTAGCAAGAGCGCTCCCCGGTTTGCTAGAATCGTTAGGATGGGGCCAGAAGGAACTTACCGCATTCCCGGTATCCTATTGCATTAAGGGCGCTTAACTCAGCGGTAGAGTGCCACCTTCACACGGTGGAAGTCATAGGTTCGAATCCTATAGCGCCCACCACCATCTCTTGAAAATCTGAAAATCTTTGCTTATACGTCAGCCTGCCCTCCCGTCGGCTCATGCCGCCGCGCGCTGCTCCCGCCACTTCCGTATCGCCTTAGCATGAATCGGATAGTGGCTGTACGTATCCAGCCGCAGACGGCGGCGGAAGCGCGTCTCCCGGACAAACTGCTCTTCGGGCACGGACTCGATGTACTCAACTAGCCGCCGGTGGGTCTGCTCCAGCTTTGCCTGCACTGCGGCAAGAGACAGGGCGCAGTGCTCCTCGGTCTTCTTGGCGTTAAAGGCATCAATTCCGCCGTAGGTTGCCCGATACGTTGGCGGCCTTCTGCCCTCCAAAACCACGGGCAACGACTTCAATGCCTCTTCTTCCCATGTGCTCACATGCGCGAGGATGTCTTTCACCGACCAGTTCTTGGTGACACCAGGCTGAGTGAGTTCCGCTTCCGATAGACCGGCATACGACTGGCGGAAGTCTTGCCACACCTTGTCCAATCGATTGAGAAGTTGTTGCCGGTGCATTCGATCCGATTCCCTCCTAAGGTTCCATTGTAGTCGGGTCGGAACAGAGCAAACTAACACGCACTCCTAATTACAATCCGGGGCCACGCTGTAATCAATGCACTGCGACGGCTGTCCCCCGACAGTCCATATCCCGGAAGTATTCAGCTTGTTGCCATAGTGGATGAACCAGTAAGAGTAGGTGTACCCGCTGAAGGGTTGCGGTGCGCCGAAGCCGATCTGGTCGGTTAGCTGGCTCTGACTGCAACTCGGCCCCCAGTAGAGTTTTCCATCGAAGCTCAGCGTGCCCGAAGCCTTGAACTTGACCGCCTGAAACGCAACGCCGTTCTCCCGGTAGATGCAGCCAAAATATGCCGTCGGAGCACCCGTGGGCGCCGTCGGCCCCGGCGGCGGAGTAGTCACAACGGGCGGGGTAATCGTCAGATTGGCGCCGACCGTGGAGTTGTTATAGCTGGCGGTAATGGTCGCGCTCTTATTTGCCGTGACCGGCGCAGTGTTCACCACGAAAGTAACGCTGCTCTGCCCCTGAGCGACATTAATGGAACTCTGCACACTGGCATTCCCGCTGCTTGCAAAGCTGGCTTTCCCGCTGGCAGGCGCAGGCTTATTCAAGGTTAGCGTTCCCGTCACCGGATTTCCTCCTGTGACAGTTGCGGGTGCCAATGTCACGCCACTGATGTAAGCCTGTTCAGAGCTTGAATTCGCTGGCGACCCGCTCGGCGGATTCCCTCCTTGTCCCGAGGGACTTCCCGTAGGCGCGCCGGAGTCAACGGGCGTCGATGTCAGCGTCTGCATGCCCGGCCCGGCACAGCCGCTGAGCAGGCACAGCAGGCCCAAGATCCATATGGAAATAAATAGAGAAGAGATGCGGACTGTCGCCAACAGACAATTCAATGTCCTATCCTCACAAATTAGGGGATGGACGGGTGGCGGCAAGGCTCATCCTAAATTTGTGGAATCAGTTCGTCTTGATGCTCAAAGGACGTGTACGAAATCGCGCTTCAGGGGGCCTTTTTCAAACCGGAATCTCCATCCGGCCAAACTCTTGCTCCGCGCTGCTGCTCCGGTATAGCGTTAGCGCCATGCCACTTTCACGCCTCGGTCTGCTTCTGACTTTCGTTGTTCTCTTGGAAACTGTGTCCGCGCAGGCCATCGATCCCGCGCGCATCGTGGATCTCACCTACCCCTTCAACGAACACACCGTGTACTGGCCCAACAATGACGAAGGATTTCGCCACAAGCGCGATGTATGGGGAGCGACCGATGCTGGCTCGTGGTATGCCTCGGCGCAGTTTTCCAGCGCCGAGCACGGCGGCACGCACCTGGATAGTCCCATCCACTTTGCTGAAGGCAAATGGACTGTGGAACAAATTCCTGTGCAGCGTTTGGCAGGTCCACTGGCGCTTATCGACGTAAGCGCTGCCGCGGCAAAAGACCGCGATTACCGCGCCACTTTACGAGACTTGCTCACCTGGGAGAAAGCCAACGGCAGAATTGCGCCGGGAATGATCGTGATCTTCCGCACTGGCTGGGGACGGCACTGGCCGAATCGCAAGCAGTATCTGGGCAGCGATGTTCCGGGAGACGTTACCAACCTGCACTTCCCCGGAATCTCCGGTGAAGTTGCCATGCTTCTGGTTGTACGCCAGGTAGCCGGAGTAGGCATCGATACTGCCAGCATCGACTATGGCCCGGAGCAGACGTTCGTAGCCCACAGAATATTGCTCGGCGCCAACATCTATGCCTTGGAGAACGTCGCCAATATCGACCGGCTTCCTGCGAAGGGAGCCACGCTGATTGCGCTTCCCATGAAGATTGAGGGAGGGTCGGGAGCCCCCGTGCGAATCATTGCAATCGTTCCATAGCAATGGCAGGGCTCGCCGTGGGAATCGGGTCTGGGTTGCCACGCTGTTCCAGCATGGCCTCCATCGAGGCGGACTCTTTTATGCATTGCTCGCTGATCGCCAGGCATAGCCGGCAGTCTTCCCGTTCGCATTGCAGCAGGTGGACCATAGCTTCCGCCCAAACATCCACGTCCCAAAGGAGTTGATTCACGCTCTACCTCCACTTTTGTGAGATGCCGTCCGCACGCAATCGGCAACAGTGCGTTGCAGATTAAGCAAACCGGCTACGCATCCTCTTCCACTGGACTATCGATTGAGGGATACGGAATCAGCTTGAAACCGGCATGAATCCAGTCGCCGGAACGGATGGTCCACGCCACCAGCGCCCTCAGGTTGTTCCACGGGTGCACCACTTCCACTTCCGAGCCCACACGCATTCTCTTGCCGACATAGCGCATGCGGAAACCGCCGGCGCCGATGTCTACCATCTGCCCCTGCAACAGGGTGCGGTCATAGGGACGTAAAACCACCTCTCCATTCGCCAGCGTCCGAGGTACCAGTCGCCGTTCAATGCCGGCTTCTACTGCTTGGGATTCGCTCATGGCACGCATCATAGGGCGGAGCTATCGCCCTGGGTGCCCGAAAAGTCTACGTACGGAAT
>JBFXAV010000164.1:0-6228 GCA_050183935.1 Candidatus Korobacteraceae bacterium
ATGCACCGGCAGTAGTTCGGGAGTCCCGTTCCCGGAAGCGATTTCGCTGGAGCGCTGCACTGCCTCCTGCGCCTTCACCGTGAATTTATCCCAACGAATTGCCATAATGTGCTCCCGCCGCAATGTGATTTGTGATCAAACTGCGAATCCTTTTATTTTCTCCCTGAAAATTTGGGGACGGATGCTCCCACCCGTCCCCAAACACTTGCACCAACAATGCGTGGACGGATACCCAATTTGCGCTTAGGCCGCCCGTCCTTTGCCCTGGTCCCCTTCAATCTGCTTGCCGCTTCCAACGTTCACCTTGATCTGCTTAGGCTTGGCTTCAGCGCGCTTGGCCAGACGAATCTCCAGGATGCCGCTGTTGTAATCAGCCTGCACCTTGTCAGTTTCGACGGTATTCGGGAGGGTAAATGCGCGATAGAAGCTGCCGTAACGCCGCTCCACTCGGTGGAAGTTCTCCTCCTTCTGTTCCTTTTCGAACTTGCGCTCTCCGCGCAGCGTCAGGGTGTTGTTTTCCACCCGGATATCGATGTCCTCGGGTTTGATGCCCGCGATCTCTGCCTTCACCACAATGCTCTGCTCGTCCTCGTAGATATCCACGGGTGGCACGAAACTAGGGGTCGGCAAACCTTCCTCGCCATGCACGCCCTGCTGTCCCCAGGAATCCTGGAACAGCCGGTTCATGCGGTCCTGCAACAGATTGAGCTCGCGAAATGGATCCCAGCGGGTGATCGCCATAAGTCCTCCTTCTTCTCACAATAAACTTTGGAATCGAGCGGCTTTTGAGCCGCTTGCAACTTAGATTTCATATCTAAGCCAAACAAAGCATAAAATATGAGTGTATTATTGTCAATTTATATATTTAACTTGTTTTCTTATATTTGCAATGAGTTTTCACAAAGAAACAACCACCGAAGGCTTCGTAAAAGCCACTGTGTCTCCTATTCGCCCAGATGCACTTGGCCTGTGGAGAGGTGCCCGACGAAGCAGCTAACCGGAATTATTAGGAGAAAAGCTAGGATTTTTAGGTTTGCACGCGTCCGGGATGGATGCTCTAAGTCTTGGCAGTCAGACTTGAACAATGAGGCACTTCAGGTACGCAGTTTCCGGGACGGTAAGCAGGATGGCGTGGTCGAGTGCCTGAGCACGCTTCTCCAATAAACGCGGACTGCGACGGACATCGGCAGCTGCCGCGCGCAGCATTTCGAGGAAGTCCGCTTCCGAGACATGGAAGGAGCAGGAACAGGTCACCAGGACGCCACCGGGACGCAGCATCTTGAGCGCACGCAGGTTCAGTTCTTTGTATCCACGGAGCGCCGTCGCCAAGTCGCGCTTGGATTTCGCGAATGCCGGGGGATCGAGCACGACGGTGTCGTACTGGCGACCCGCAGACGAGTAATCCTTTAGCAAGTCAAAGGCATTGGCTTCCATCCATTCGATCGCAGGACGGCCTTCAACGGCGTTGAGATTCTCGTTGCGCTCCGCCACTTCCAGCGCCGGTCGCGAGCTGTCCACAGCGGTCACGGTGCTGCATGTGCGCGCCAGGTGCAGCGCAAAGCCGCCCTGGTAACAGAAGGCATCCAGCGCATCGCCGTGCGCATACTTTTCCGCAGCCGCATAGTTCTCGCGCTGGTCGAGGAAGGCTCCCGTCTTCTGGCCGGATAAGGCGTCGTAGTGGAATCGCACGCCGTTCAGCGCGAATTGCGTTACTGTCTTCTCTCCCCTTAAAAGGCCGGACTCGCGCTCCGGCATCTGCTCCAGTTCGCGCACGCGCTCATCAACGCGCTCCACGATACCCTCGGCCTGTACCTGCCCGGACAGAGTGCCGACAATGGCATCTCGAACGGGCTCCATGTCCATGGCTTGGGCGAGGATCTGTACGCTAAGAACATCGTTGTACTTGTCGACGATCACTCCCGGCAGGAAGTCGGCTTCACTGAATAGAAGGCGGTATGCGTTCGAATTGGCGGCATCCGTAAGTCCCCGTTGTCGCCGATACTCCAGGGCCGCCAGGATTCGTTCGCGAACCAGGCCAGGAAACTCCTCTGATCGCACCGGGCCATGGGAGATCATGCGAAGCGCGATCTGGGATCCGCTGCTATAGATGGCCGTCCCGACTAGGTTTCCTCGTTCGTCGGCGACGCTTACGAGACTCCCGGGAGCAACTTCCCCCTCAACAGGCAAAAGGTCGGACCGGTAAACCCAAACGTGGCCCTGGCGCAGGCGCGCGGCTGCACGCCGGCTGATGGTGATCATGGACGAAGTTACGGGAGCCTTCACAAAACCATTCTAGCTTTAGTGAAGCAGGTGAACTTAAATATGGCCATGCTTCGCCTGACCAGGCCCTCGGAAGAGGAACTTCTGGGCTTCCTCGCTGCACAGAGAACATCCCACTTTTCCTACAACTCCGTTGGCGCAACAGCAGATCTCAACGCTCCCTCGGGGTTCTTGGCAGACCGGTACCAGGTACGCCTGGGGAATGGCCAGGCCGTGTGGGAGCGCGCCGTTAAGGCACTTGATGATTGGGAGATGTTCAACCTTGGCTGGTTTTCGGCGCGTGCCTCCGAAGCTCGCCTGCAACCGGGAACCAACGTGGTGGTATCCGGAACGCACTTTGGCTTCTATTCCATGAACGCCTGCCGGGTGGTGTACCTGATTCGCGAAAATGGTAGCGAGAAAAAGCATGGGTTCGCGTATGGAACTCTGCTCGATCATGCAGAGAGTGGCGAGGAACGGTTTTGCGTTACCTGGAACCCGCGCGATGAATCGGTGTGGTATGAAATTTTCGCTTTTTCGCGACCGAGTCAGTTGCTTCCCAAGCTGGCGTACCCGCTGACCAGAATGCTGCAGAGGCGATTTGCTCGCGATTCCAAGGCTGCAATGCTTCGAGCCGCAAACCGGCATTAAACGGACACCGCGAGGAGTACAGGGTTGGTTCTGCAAGCAAAGCAGCGGTTCGCTACCCTTACCGTCTGCGCGCGAACGCAGGTCTCTTGGGTGCCTGGTAGTCCTTTGGATAGACCACCACATGGCGGCGGCCGGCGTCACCGTCGCTTTCCGTACGTAGGTCCGGCAGGTCGCGCAAGGCCAGGTGAAGCACGCGCCGCTCGCGCGACGACATTGGGCCGAACTCATAGGGACGCCCGGTTTCGCGCACCTTTTCGGCTGCGACGGTGGCCGCCAGCCTTAGCTCGTGCAGACGGGCAGCACGATAGCCCATAGCATCGAAGCTGACTTTGTCGTGGTCCTGGGAGGGCAGGCGGAGAATCTCAATCGCCAGGGATTCAAAAGCGCGCAGCAGCTCGGCGTTGCGCTCCAGCAGCATCTCCTGGTCGGGACCGGAAAGCTCCACCAGAATCTGCGGGCGCTCCCACTCGCGCTGCTCTGGCAGCGAGGGATCCACTGTAATGCGATAGCGCAGGCGCAAGCCTCCATGCTGCAGAACCGACTTCAGCAGGGACTCAATCTTGCGCGCTGCGGCGACTTTTTCCGAGATGGCCATGCGATGCTTTTACCAGAAATCCGGCATGCGCCGAAACCCTGATTCCAGAACTTTACTCTTTGCGGGCCCGTTTGGCCGCCAGCGCGCGCATCTCCTGCCCAAAACTGGTGCGGTTCAGAATCTGCTGCTGCGCGATTCCCATCAGATTTCCCAGAATCCAGTAGACGCCCAATCCCGCGCTCAGCGTCCAACTGATCACGCCGAGCATAAGCGGCATCATCACCGACATTACCTTTTGCTGTGCCGGATCCATACCTGCTTGCGGTGTCATCTTCTGCATGGCATAGGTGCTAGCCACGATCAGAATAGGAATGATGTAGTAGGGATCGGGCGAGGAGAGGTCGCGTATCCACAGGAAGCTGGCGTTGCGCAGCTCGTTGGCATTCGCCAGCATGGAATAAAACGCGATCAGAAACGGCATCTGCAACATCAGCGGCAAGCACCCCCCTGCCGGATTCGCGCCCTCACGCTTGAATAGCGCTGCCATCTCCTGGTTCATTTCCGCGCGACGCGGATCCTTCATGGAGTATTTCTTGTACTTCTCCTTGATGGCGTTCATCTGCGGCTGAAGCTTTTGCATCTTCATTGCCGATTTCATGCTGGAAAGCCGCAGCGGGAACAAAACGATGTTGATCACAAAGGTCAGGACAACAATTGCCCAACCCCAGTTGGAAACGATGTTGTGAAAGGTCCAGCGCAACCAGAGAAACAACGGATAGGCGATCCATCCCAGCCACTTACCGAAATCCAGAACCTTGCTCAAGTCCTGCGGCCCTGCCTGCCCCGCAACCGGCGCGACTGGGATGGATTGCAAGACATCCAGCGCCTTGGGCCCGACGAAAAGCTTAAGGTGCGTTGCACCAGAGGTGCTTCCTACAGCCAGACCCAGCACTTCCACACGCGACTTCTTTGAATTCGGATCATTTGGGTTTTGTGGAACTTCGAGCGCATGACGCAGAGTCACCGCATTCACCACCGACGGATTCTGGGGCAGGAACACTGCTGCGAAATACTGGTCCACCACCCCCACCCACTGGAAAGGACCGGGCAGGGTGTTGCCGCCGCTGACCACTCCCGGTTCCAGGCGCTCCACCGTCTCGCCGAACTGCCACTCCAGCCGTGAGGATGCATATGCCGCCGGGCTGTGCTGGTCTCCGAAGCCCGCAGGCCAGGCCGGAAAAGCACGCACATACTGCCCATTGCGCACTACTGATGTCTCCACTTCGATGACGTAGGAATGATCAAAGCGGAAGGTCTTGCGGACTTCGAGCCCGCCTGCGGCGTACTCAAAATTGATCTCTGCGGGGGCCTGCTGCGTACCGCTGGCGCTGGCCACGTAGAGTGCGGAATTCAACTGGTTGCGCAACGCTTCATCGTAGGTCCACAACGAGAGTGGGCGCCCGTACTGTTCGGCTGCAGCGCTGTGTACCAAGTCAAGGGGTTGTCCCTGATCGTCCTGGTGATGCTTGAGCACCCAGCTCTTCACCTGGCCGCCGCGGTTGCTAAAAACCACGCGGTAAAGGTCGTTCTCCACAATGGTTTCCGCTTCGGCTTCCGCCTGCCGCGTTGCGGCAGTTGCTGAAGGCATTCCAGCATTGGAATCCGGCACAGAGGAGGTGGGGCCAGCAGTAGAGGGCGCCTGAGCTGCCGGGAGGCCTGGGCTCGCCGATTCTTTGGCAGATTTCTGCTGCTCCGCAGGCTGCGCTGGACGCAGGTAGCGCGTAAGCAGCGGCTGAAACACCATCAGGACCAAAAATGTAATAGCAAATACGATCAGCAGGCGGCGCTCTGAACCGGGTTCCTGCTGGGGATTGTAGTACTCGGCCAAGGTTCCTATCCGTTTCTGAACTCTAGGTTAGTAGCGCTCGTCCGGCAACAGGGCACTGGACGCAAACTGCGCATTGTGGTGCGTGGTGGTTTTCGCGCCATGCGGCACATTCTTCTTCACCGGGTCGTAGCCTCCCACTGCCAACGGGTGGCAGCGTAAAACTCTGCCTACGGCCTTGATGCCCCCGCGCAAAACCCCATGGTGTTCGACCGCTTCTAACGCATACTCGGAGCAGGTCGGCAGATACCGGCAAGCTTGTGGCAACAGTGGCGAAAACAGCCACCGATAGAGTCGAATCGCACTAAGAAGCAAAAACTTCATCGCAGCGAACTTCCTGCTCCATTACCGGGGGCGGCTGGCGTTCTCTTCATGCTTCCCTCGCTGCCCACGAGTCGGGCGAGGTGGCCCCTTCGTCGGCTCCGTAACACTCCGTCTGTGCGCGATCGCCCGAAAAGCCTTTTCTACCTCGGTGCGCAAAACAGAAAACTCAGCCTCTGCTGCCGAGCGCTTCGGATTGATCACCACGTCTACGGGAGCCGGAAGCTCCGCAAGGCATAGCCGAACTGCCTCGCGGACCCGTCGCTTCAAGCGATTGCGAGCCACCGCGTTACCGAGGGCACGGCTTACGGTCAACCCTACGCGAGCACCGACTGCCGACGGACTACCCTGCCCAAGTTCCGCCCCGGATTCTTCTTGCGCCTGCGGCAGGTAAAAAAACGTAAGGTGCTCGCCAAAGTGACGCCGTCCATTACGGTATACGCGGGTAAAATCTCCGCGCTTCAGAAGCCGTGACTGGCGGCGGAACCGCATGTCCGCATCTGCATCGTGGCCAGCTTCCTGGCGGGCGGGAGCTGCCGATTGCCTGGATGCTCCACTGACAACTCGGTCGCTCACG
>JBFXAV010000165.1:0-6227 GCA_050183935.1 Candidatus Korobacteraceae bacterium
CAAAATTTAATACCTTTATTTTCAAGATTTTAGAATAAAACCTTGTGCCTCAAGATTTTGGCCCTCAAATTCTGCCCAACTCCATGATTGCAAAGATTATGCCCGGGGAGGGGTGAGGGGGAGGGGCGCTCCCCTGCATCCTCATCCCTCCTCCAATCGTCTGATAGTCTGAAAACGGATGGCGGATTCCCACGAAGAAGAGATACTCGGTAAGGCTTACGACAGCCGTTTGATGAAGCGGTTGCTGGGCTACCTGCGGCCCTACAAGTGGCAGGTGCTGGTCGCCACCGTCGCCATCATCCTCAAGGCTGGAGCCGCTGTTCTTGGCCCTTACCTCACCAAAGTTGCAGTCGACAAATACCTAGCCAAGGTTCCTGGGGAGCAGTCCTTCCTTGACCCCTACCTGAGTTCGGAACCTCTGACCGGCATAGCCCAGATCGGGGCGCTGTTTGTTGGCGTGCTACTCGTGGGTTTTCTGCTGGAGTTCGCCCAAACCTACATTATGCAGTGGACTGGGCAAAGGGTAATGTTCGACTTGCGCAGCCAGATCTTCCGTCACCTCCAGGGGATGCACGTCGGCTACTTCGACCGCAACCCCGTTGGGCGGCTGGTCACCCGCGTTACCACCGACGTCGATGCGCTGAACGAAATGTTTACCGCCGGCGTGGTCTCCATCTTCGAGGATATTTTCGTTCTTGTCGGCATTGTGCTCATCATGCTGCAAATGGACTGGCGTCTTGCCCTGCTGACCCTCTCCGTTATGCCGCTGATCACCATTGCCACCATGATCTTCCGTAAGAAGGTGCGCGACTCCTACCGCCGAATTCGCGTCGCCATCGCCCGCATCAACTCCTATTTGCAGGAACACGTCAGCGGAATGATGGTGCTCCAGCTCTTTAACCGCGAGAAACGCTCCTACACACAATTTGAAAAGATCAATGCCGTCCACATGGACGCATTCAAAGATGCGATTCTTGCGCACGCCGTGTACTACCCGGTGATTGAGTTCCTGTCCGCGGTGGCCATTGCCCTGGTGGTCTGGTTCGGTGGAGGACGCGTGCTCGCGGGCACTGCCACGCTGGGAGTTCTGGTGGCGTTCATGCAGTATGCCCAGCGCTTCTTCCGTCCCATCCAGGACCTGAGCGAGAAATACAACATTCTGCAATCCGCCATGGCTTCCAGCGAGCGTGTTTTTAAGCTGCTGGACACACCCGCAGAGGTCACCTCTCCGGGGGCTCCCAGCAGCCCGCAAGGCCCAGGACGGATCGAGTTCGATCACGTATGGTTTGCCTATCGCTCGTTTCCCAAAGCGGACGGGAATGGCCAGCCGCAGGCCGCCAGCGATTCTAGTGAGAACTTCGACTGGGTTCTGAAGGATGTGAGCTTCACCATCGAGCCCGGCCAGACCATTGCCGTTGTGGGCCACACCGGAGCCGGCAAGACCACGCTGATTTCACTGTTGCTGCGGTTTTATGACGTGCAAAAGGGCGCCATTCGCATCGATGGCGTGGATGTTCGCAACATGGATCTGCGCCAGCTTCGCCAGCGCTTCGGCGTGGTGTTGCAGGATCCATTCCTGTTCTCCGGAACCATTGAGGAGAACATCCGCCTGGGATCCACCTGGATTACCGGCCAGCAGATCGAGCGGGCCGCTGAAGATGTGAATGTCGCGGATTTCATCCGCACGCTGCCGAATGGATTCCGCGAAGTCATGCGCGAGCGCGGCAGCACTCTTTCCACGGGGCAGAAGCAGCTCATCTCCTTTGCCCGCGCACTGGCGCACAATCCTAAAGTTCTCATTCTCGACGAAGCCACTTCGAGTGTGGATACGGAAACCGAGCTGCGCGTGCGCAATGCGCTGAGCCGCATGGTCGAGGGACGCACCTCGCTCATCATCGCGCATCGTCTCTCCACCGTTCAGAGCGCAGACGTGATCCTGGTCTTCCACAAAGGACGCTTGCGTGAAATGGGCTCGCACCAGCAACTGCTGGTGCAGCGGGGAATCTATTGGAAGCTCTACCAGCTTCAGTACAAGGATCAGGAAGTGCCCGTGCCTCCAGCAGGAGCCGTGCTTACCAGCGCGGATGACTAGGACGATAACTAGACCATTGTCACCACAGAGACACAGAGTCCCAGCGGCCAGTTAGGGTTTCGCGCTGGATGCGTGCACGGTCTCCTGTACCCAACGCTCTACGGCAGAGCGCATCTCATCCAGGTGGCCATCAAAGAAGTGACCCGCGCGGTCGATCAACACCAACTGCTTAGGTTCAGGGATTTGAGCTACGAGCTGTTCAAGCTCTAGCGGGGTGGCAAAGGCGTCCTCGGCGCCGCTGACGAACAATTTGGGCTTCTTACAGTCATGCAGATAGGGAAATTCATAGCTGCGCGCTTCTGCCGGGCCTCCCGACTGCGCTGCCTGTTCGGCGCTGATGTGCATCGGTGTCCCAATCGCCACTGTGGCCTTCACTCGCTCATCCGCGCAAGATGCTTTCATCCCCACGGCGGCGCCAAAGGAAAAGCCCGCGAACACCAGGGGCAAATGGAACTCTTTATCAAGCCAGTCGAGGGCCGCGCGCACATCTTCTGCTCCGCCGCGGCCACCAGAGTATTCGCCTTCACTTAAGCCCGTGCCTCGGAAATTGAAGCGCAGCACCGGCAGTCCCAGGCTGTTCAGCGCCTTCATTGCATGAAACACGACTTTGTTGTGCATGGTCCCGCCATAGAGCGGATGTGGATGCGCGACCACTGCGGCGTGTGTCGTGTCCCCGCTACCTTCGGTCAGCAGGGATTCCAAACGGCCCGCCGGACCTTCAAGAAAAAAGCTGCGAATCTTGCCTTGAGTCATCGCGTTCCTATGGATTGGGATGCAGAAGGATCATTCTACGCGGAAGTTTCGCTGGGGCAGAATCGCGGAGGTCACGTTTGCGGAGGAGTTCGCCGCTCGCGTCGTACGGCCGGACGGTTTGCGCGAGCATATACATACACCAGCAACAGCACCACGTAGAGCGCAATACAGAGCTTACGGGCGCCGATGAGTTCCAGGTACGGGCAGGCAACAAAGTAGAGGAACAGTGCCGCAGCAAATACGATCAGCACCAGGATAAGATTTTGTCTGCGAATCGCCAGCATTGGAGAGCGTCCGTATTGTATCTCCAATCCGTTGCGGCTCGGGATGCTGATTGTGCACAGAAAAAGGCGGCCATGGAAGGCCGCCTTATCTGTCCGAACAACAGACTCTTAGCGCTGGGAGATGCGTGCGCTTTGAATATTGATTTGGAAGACATCCCCTTCGACTTTAGCTTCGCCGAAGCCGCAGTTGAAGAGACAGCCGTTGATCAGGACGTTGATTGCGGTCTGCCGGACACTCGCCCAGTTGAAACCGCCCCATGCATGCGCGGGCGTGCTGAAGGTCGGTACCACGCCGAGCATGAACGCTAATACAAGAACAACCGAAATGGCTTTGCGCATGGAAATTCTCCTCTTATTACTTTCGAAGCTGGTTGAAAGTTGAGGTGATAACGGCCACTCCACATGGCAGCGTCACCGAAAAGAAACCTATGGAGAACCCGCTGAGTTCGGCCGAAGGTAGGAACCGATTTGGCCTGTACGAGGGTTGCGCAACCCGCATCTTGATTACGCCCGGCTAGGGGGAAAATCAAGAAAAAATGTAGTTTTAAGGGTTAGATTTATTGACTAGCCCAATTAATTAGAAAGGCTTTCTTCACCTGCATAAACAGAGGTTGCACCAATTTGAATGCAAGTGCTGTTGTGCCCCTACGTCCCGCTTCGGGCACCCTGAGCAGCGCGAGTTGATCATCCAGATGCCGCGCTTTTCTCGGGGGATCACCGGATTCCCGTGTGCGCTAAAGGATTTAAAATTCAGTGGTATCCAGCGCAACACAATCCACGCGCAAAGAGGGGTTTCATGTCGTTTCGCAACGCCTGCTGCCATAGTCTGACCGTGGTGGCCCTCGCGTTTCTGCCGTCCATCCCGGGATGGTGCGACCAGATTGAGTTAAAGGATGGAGACCGGGTAACCGGGAGCATCGTGAAGAAGGACGGCAAGGCGGTCACAGTAGATAGTAAGAACTTCGGAATGGTGACCGTTCAGTGGGATGCAATTGCCAGCATCCAAACGGATAAGCCCTTGACGGTCGTCCTCAAGAATAAACGCACCGTGGTAGCGACTCTCCACAGCGAGGAAGGCCGCATCCGGGTCGCGGCAGTCGAGGAACCACAGTTAGTAGCGGCGCAGGACATTGTTTCCCTGCGCAATAGTGCGGAGCAGTCGCTCTATGAACAATACCTTGATCCCGGTCTGTTGGAACTCTGGAGCATTACCGGCAGCCTGAACCTGGCGGGAACTCGCGGCAATGCCGATACCTCCACGCTGACTACTCCGGTGAATTTTTTGCGCGCGTCAAATACCAGCCGCACCACCGCGCACTTTACTTCCATCCGCTCCACGGCATCGGTGGATGGTGTCAGTTCGTCAACCGCGCGAGCAATCCGGGGTGGCTGGGGCTTTAGCCGCAACCTCACCAGGAAAGTCCTGCTCAACTCGTTCAATGACTATGAATACGACCAATTCCAGGGACTGGATCTTCGCGTCGTGCTCGGTGGCGGTATGGGCTATGAGTTCTGGAGTGGCGAGGGAGGCAGGTTTTCGTTGCTCGCAGGCAACAACTGGAACCGCGAAGCATTCAGTCCGGTAGACACGCCATCCTTCGTTCGTAACTCGGTCGAGGCATATTGGGGAAATGAGTTTAACTTCAAACTGAACTCCCGGACGACGCTGGTGCAGTCCTTCCGAATGTTTAATAATCTTTCCAATACGGGCGAGTACCGCGTGAACTTCGACGTGGGATCCACGACTCACCTCACGAAATGGCTTACCTGGAATGCATCCGTGAGCGAGCGATTTCTTAGTAATCCGGTGCAGGGGCGCAGGAATAACGACCTGTTGTACACAACCGGCCTGGGGTTCACGTTTTCAAGATAGGCGAGCGGCGGTGCTAGTTGCCGCTGACGAGAAAAGCGAGGACAATCTTGGCATCCGATGGCGGAGACAGCGCATACAGGCTACATAACCAAGACTTCCTGCTTACCCCGGCCCTCGCCATCTATCCGGAGTTCATCCGTCACAACATCGAAACCACACTCCGCCTTTTGGGCGGACACAGGAAGCGCTGGCGCCCACATGTAAAAACATCCAAGCTGGCGCTGGTAATGCGCATGCTTGTGGAAGCCGGCATGGACCGCCTGAAGTGTGCCACGACCCTGGAACTGCTCACCGCATGCCAGGTGGGTGCCGCGGATGTACTGCTGGCGTTTCCAGCAACTGCTCCGCTTGCGAGACGGGCGAGCGAGATCGCGGAGGCGTACCCCAACGTCCGCATCTCCGTTCTCGTGGATGATCCTCTGCACTTGGCCTCTCTGAAGGGCTTGCGGCTGGGTGTATTCGTAGACATCAATCCAGGAATGAATCGCACCGGCGTCCCCCAGGAGCGACTGGATCGGATTGTGAGCCTAGTGCGTTCCGTCGGTGATATGGGACTTACCTTCCGCGGAGTGCACTACTACGACGGGCATCTTCACGGCCCCGAACTCAACGACCGCGTCCAACGAGCTTGTGAAGGGTATGCACAGGCTTTGCGCATCTGCGAGGCCTTGGGGGCGGAAGGATTTGCGATCGAAGAGGTGATTACCGGAGGGACGCCAACTTTTCCCGCTGGGCTGGCATTTGATGGCTTTGCCAAAGCCGGGCTCGCTCATAGTGTTTCGCCCGGAACGCTGGTTTATAACGACGCCACCAGCCTGAAGCAGCTTCCCGCCGAGTATGGCTACAAGCCCGCAGCCGTTGTAGTTACCCGCGTCGTCAGCCATCCGCGCGAGGATGTCGTGACCTGCGACGCCGGTCATAAGGCGGTTTCGGCAGATGCCGGGGTCCCAACATGTGAGGTGCTGGGTTGGCCTAACCTCCGGCCACTGCGACCGAGCGAGGAGCACCTGCCGCTCCAGGTGGAGGATGGCTCCCCAGTGCCAAAAATCGGAGAGGTGCTCTACCTGCTGCCACGGCACATCTGCCCCAGCGTAAACACGTTTGGGCACGCGCTGATCGTCAAGAATGGCGACGTAACCGGTATGGAGCGCGTGGATTCCCGGGGCAGAGAAGCCCCGTTGAAGTGCTAACCAGCTTCTGCTCGATTTAGCGCACGATTGAGCGA
>JBFXAV010000166.1:0-6193 GCA_050183935.1 Candidatus Korobacteraceae bacterium
GGTCCTGGAATCCATAGGGATGTCCGCTTCCAAAGACCACCCGATGGAACACGCGGCTGGTGAGCTGGCTGGGGTTATCGCGCATTTGCAGCAACTGCACCAATCGCTGCTGCCGCACTCTCTCCAGTTCCTTCGCGTCGAAAGCAGGGTTTAATGCCACGTCTGCCAGCAGTTCAAACGCCCGCTCCACATTCCTCTTGAGCACGCGCACCGCCACGCTGGAAGAATCCGTGGTGGAGCTGCTCTCCAGGCTCGCGCCAATCTGCGCGGCCTCATCCGCCAGTTGCAGTGAGGAGCGTGTCTTCGTGCCTTCATCCAGCATGTCGGCAGTGAAGGAAGCCAGCCCAGGCCGGTCTAGTGGATTCGCATCGGCTCCGCTGAGCACAGCCAGGCTCGCGGCAATCACCGGTAACTGGTGCTGCTCCACCAGCAACAGCGTTAATCCATTCGGCAGCGTCACGCGATTGGGAACCGGCAGCGTGAACTCAGGCGTTGCAGCCGTAACCGGGGGTGTTGCTCTCCAGCTCTCCGCATCCGTTGCCGCCTGTGGCTTCGCATCCACCGCCACGGGTGCCCCCTGCTCCGGCTGTGCCCTTGTTTCAGAAGCCCGCTTCGGGGTCTCCTGAATCACTTTTTCGCCCGGCACCCCGTACACCACCGCGCGCTTGTTGCGCGCCAATTTCTCCGCCGCCAGCTTTTGCACCGCAGCAGCCGTCACTTTGTCGTAGCGTGCCAGGTCCTGCGCCAGGTAGTCGGGAGTTCCCAGAAAATGGTTGTACTGGTTCAGTCGGTCGGCCACTCCTCCAAACCCGCCCAGCCGCTCCAGCCCGCGGATGATCGAAGTCTGGATCGTGTTGCGCGCGCGCTCCATCTCATCAGCCGTGGGTCCGGACTTCACCATCAGAGCCAGTTCCTCGTCGATCGCCTTTTCCAGTTCCTCCGGCTTCGCTCCCGGACGCGCCGTGGCTGTGATCTGGAACACTGAACCCAGCGTGAGCGAGTACTGCCCTGCAGTGACTGACTGTGCTATTTGCTTCTCGTAAACAAGCTTTTTATAAAGCCGGCTCGACTTCCCTCCGCCAAGAATCTGGCCCAGAATGTCGGCCTCAGCATCCCCCGGCTTGTAAATGGGGTCGGTGATCCACGCCATATACGTGCGCGGCAGCTCTACTTTGTCGGTAATCACCTTACGCCGCTCACTGCTAATGGCTGGGGTCTTGGCATCGATCCTCGGTACTGGCGGCCCCGCGGGAATTGACCCAAAGTATTTCTCAACCAGTGCTTTAGTTTTTGCCTTATCGATATCGCCGACAATCGCCAGGCTGGCATTGTTCGGCGAGTAGTACTGCTTGTGGAATTCACGCACATCGTCCAGTTCGGCAGCCTCAATATCGGCATGCGATCCGATCACGTAGGCATAGTAGGGATGCCCCTTCGGAAACAGCGTCTGGTACAGCCCTTCCTCCACCAGTTCGTAAGGACGGTTCTCCATCTCCCGGCGTTCATTGCGCACCACGTCACGCTGGTTGGCAAGCTGGGCGGCATTCAGCTTCTCCTGCAGGAAGCCCATCCGGTCGCTCTCCAGCCATAAGGCTGTCTCCAGTTGATTGGAAGGAACTGTCTCGAAGTAATTGGTCCTGTCGAAGTCCGTGGTGCCGTTGATCTCACTGGCGCCTGTAGCCTCCAGAATCTTGAAAGGTTCCTCCACGTTGCGTGATCCCTGGAACATCATGTGCTCGAACAGATGAGCAAATCCGGTGCGCCCTTCTTTCTCGTTCGCCGGCCCAACGTGGTACCAAAGGTTCACCGCCGTCAGCGGCAGCCGGTGGTCCTCCACCAGAATCACCTCCAGCCCATTCTTCAGCTTGTATTTTTCGAACTGGAGCTGTGGCGCCGTAGTGGTGCGGGTTGCAGGCCGGGAGCCCGGATTGGTTCGCATCACCTGGGCAGAAACGGGCGCGCACAACGCCGGGAATAGAGCTATCAAAGCAACCAGCGGCGCAAAGGACAGGGGACGAAATCGACTCATGCAGGAATCTCCTCTGCGTGCGCCCTGGACTTCCGCGCGCACGCCTTCCCTTAGACTAGGCTGGACCGCGGGAGGGAGCAACCGTCTTTCCGGGGAGTTCTTGCCCCGGAATCACCGAAGGGTACGGCTGGGCACGTACTCTTGTCTTGCTGTGCAAGCCCGCACAAAAGGCGCAGCCCCGGCTTCGCCTCCGGAACCCCACCCCTCAGCACCGCCCGGAGTACCCTCGTAATCTCGACGCGATACCCCTCCAGCCCTATTCTCATGCCAGAGCCGCTGCAAGTGTCTCCTCCGAAGTGGCCGACAACCGGGAGTACGTCTTGCGAGATCCTTTTTTCTGCCCTGTCTGCAATGGATTCGATGTACGCCGACTCGTCGAGAGCGGGCTCAACCTCAACGCCGAGGATGGAGAAGGGGAAAACCTGCTTGGTTACATCTGCCACGAAGGACACGTCTTCTTCGTGCGCTCTTGCGACCTGGAAGCATGGGAGGCCGAACCCCAGTTTCCGTAACCTTTCAATTGTTAGAGGCTTCGTTGTCCAGGATGGGTCGAAGCCTCGTCTTCTAGCGATTCAGCAAATCCAGATCGGAATTCCAGCAAAGCCCTGCCAGCCGCCATTGGTCATTGCGTTCGCGCCGGAACGTGGCAATCCACTTGCCCCGGTCGTCAAGGCGGCTCCCATCAGGCAGTCGTACGTTCAACGTGCAGGTTCCATGCTCGAACGCCGCGTTGTCGTCGTATTCCACGTGGCTGATCTCAATTCTCAAGTCCCGAGGGTCCATCTGCTGAAATGTTTCTTCGTACAACTTGCGCAGCGCCGCGTGGCCCTGGGCCGCCGCGCGGAATGGGGGCATGCACACGCCGTCATCGCAGAACAGCGAAACCAGCTTCTGCGTTTCGCGGCGGTTGTAGTGCAGGGCAAACTCCGCCGGAACGCGGCGTAACATTGACTCTGCATCAAGCTCAGAAGAAGGGACTGCGGGATTCGCGGACATTGCGTCACCTCGGGAGCCGGAAGTGCGCGCCTCCAATCTTCGGAGGCCGTGAATCAGCTAGTCTAGTCCCAAATCCTGTCGCCCGTTTGTGGAAATTGCTACGATGCTTGTCCGCGCCATTTACGGTACTTCAGCCCCAAGGCCCCTATTCCCGAGGCCAGCAGCAATAAGCTAGTGGGCTCCGGAACCGGCTCCGAGCTGAGCGCCTGAGTTTTTTGGGCGTTGATCAGACTCTGAGAATTCTCCAAACCGTTGTAGGTTTGCTCCAGCCCGAAAAAGCCGCGATGTCCGTTCATCTTCACCCCCAGAAGCCCTCTCCCGGTCCAATCGGAACCGGCTTTAGGAAGCGAGGCATCTCCGAGCATGGCGTGAAGATATGGACTTCCAAAGGCCGTAAACGCAATCCCTGCGGCCAGACAGGGCAACGAAGCATCGCACCGCGACCTCAGATACCCACGCCTGGCTCCCGATTCAACAGGCGCTGATGGCTTCAGCGACGTGTAAGCCGGATGTGCGGCATTGGAATCCGTTGGAGGTGCGGCCAGCTTCCTGGAAGTTCCTACATGTCCTGACGTCGGAAATGAAACGCGCACGGTCCCCAAATCCCCCCCGAGCAGGCCTTTTCCGCCCAGGTCCGCTATCGCAATGGATGAAGCTGACTTTCCCGGACGTGTATCCGGGACTCCAGTACACACATTCATCCCAATACCGAGGTGCTGCCATAAAAAGAATGGCCCAGACGAAAGGAGGTTTAGCGGACCACATTCCGGCCGCAGCATATCAGCGGCAAGAGGTAGAGCAGATACAACAACTAAAAAAAGAACTGACGCAGGCGCAAACCTCATGGGCATGAGCGTTTACCTCACAAAGCTGTCGCCTCAGATTGTATGAGCTGGCATGAGTTGCATCGCTTTGTAGAATCTTTAATTACGAGCTGATTCCCACCGTATCCGCCCGAGTTCTATTGTGGGCCACTCCCCCTCCAGCTATTCCACCCGCATGGGACCGCTTCCCCTACACCACCGTAACAGGCAGCGATTTCACTCCCACCCCACTCTGTGCTATACCGGTAAAGTATTCGTAATTCTTTGGTTGGCATAAGCAATATTAAGGATGCCGGCCTGGAAACAACGATCTGGGGAGAGATCGGCGCTTGGACTTCCACCTGAACGACGAACAGCAGCAGCTTAAGAAAAGTGTCCGTGAGTTCGCGGAGCGCGAGATCGCGCCCAACGTCATGAAGTGGGACGAAGCCTCCTGCTTTCCGCTCGAGACCGTCAAGGAAATGGGCCGCCTCGGCCTCATGGGAATCATTTTCCCCACCGAGTACGGCGGTGCTGGCATGGGCTACGTCGAGTACGCCACGGCCATTGAAGAGCTTTCACGGGTCGACGGCTCCCTAGGAATCATCGTTGCCGCCCACACCTCGCTCTGTACCAACCACATCTTTATTTCAGGTACGGACGAACAAAAACGTAAGTATGTGCCCGGTCTCGCCAGTGGCGAAAAGATCGGCGCCTGGGGGCTCACCGAGCCGGGCTCCGGATCGGACGCCGGCAGCGCCCGCATGACCGCCGTGCGCAAGAAAGACCGCTGGGTGCTCAATGGCGTCAAGACCTTCTGCACCAATGGGTCCTATGCCGATGTTCTCGTTGTAATCGCCGTAACCGACAAAACCGCACACACCCACGGCCTTTCCGCTTTCCTTGTGGAACGAGGCACGAAGGGCTTTCGTCCCGGCAAGAAAGAAAACAAACTCGGTCTGCGCGCCAGTGATACCTCCGAGCTGATCTTTGAGGATTGTGAAATTCCGCTCGGCAATCTTCTCGGCAAGGAAGGCGACGGATTCAGTGACGCCATGCGTATCCTCGACGGCGGACGCATCTCAATAGCTGCACTGGGACTTGGGATGGCACAAGGCGCCTACGAGGCCGCGCTGAAGTACTCCAGGCAGCGCAAGCAATTCGGAAAAGCCATCTCGGAATTTCAGGCTATTCAATGGAAGCTGGCCGACATGGCCACGGAAATCGATGCCGCCCGCCTGCTCACCCTGCGCGCAGCCTCCATGAAAGATGAGGGTATGAAGACTACCCTGGAATCTTCCATGGCCAAACTTTACGCTGGCGAAGTTGCCGTACGCTGCGCCAACGAGTGCGTCCAGATTCATGGCGGCTACGGCTTCATCAAGGACTACCCCGCCGAGAAGTTCTACCGAGACGTAAAACTCTGCACCATCGGTGAAGGCACCAGCGAAATCCAGCGCCTGGTTATCGCCCGCCAGTTGCTCAAAGATTAGTGATTAGTTTGAATGGAAGAGGGCGGATGCAATATTGACTACGACGCCTTCTCCTCTTCCCAGGCAAACCGCGCCTGGTTCTCCGCCTTCGGCTCTTCTTTCATGGGAAGCTTCTCGCCGCGTGCCCGAACGATTTGCGCGTTGAGCTCCGCCCCCACCAGGATCATGAACCAGCTCCAATAGAGCCATACCATCAGGCCAATCGCGGCGCCCAGGGTGCCGTAGGTACGGTTGAACTGTGCGAAGTTCTGAAAATACAGCCCCAGTGCATACGACGTACCGATCCAGAACACCACACCCAGGATTGCTCCCGGAAGCGTCGCCCATACATAACGCTGCTGCACATTGGGACCGAGATAAAAGATCAGTTCCACCGCAAGCACCGTAAAGCTGATGGCGATTACCAGCGCACAACCGGCCACACGTGGACGAAGACAGAGTCCATGTTCAATCGCTGGGCCAGCCACCCGCCGAACTGCGGACCTACGAACAGCGAAACACCTGCCAGGATTAGCAGCCCGCCCACCGCCAGCATCAGCGCAATTGCCACCGCGCGGGTCTTCCAGATCGGGCGCGTCTCCGGCACGTCATAAGCAACGTTCAGGGCGGTAATCAGGGCCGCGAATCCGGTTGAGGCCGTCCACAGCGTGCCCAGCAGCCCCAGCGTCAAAAATTGACCCCGGTTGGGAGTGATCACGTCGCGAAGAATTCGTCGCACTAGTCCCATGCTGTCCGGAGGCACGAAGGCAGACATGCCGTCCACGATCCGCTCAAACAGGTTGGGAATTGGCAGAAATCCCACTACCGCTGCCATAAGAATCAGCAGCGGGAACAGCGACAGGACAAAATAGAACGACAACCCTGCCGTCAGC
>JBFXAV010000167.1:0-6190 GCA_050183935.1 Candidatus Korobacteraceae bacterium
CGCTGCGATCTGTACCGAAGGCAACAGCAGTGTGCTCGGTGTCCTCCAGCGCGGTGAGCTGGCGGCGAACCTCGGGAGTATCCAGGCGCTTTTCGGCCAGCAGCCGGTTGCTGCCCACCCACAATGGTTCAGTACCCACCAAGGCTTCAGCACCGCGACCTTCGAGGGCACGGAAGTGCTCCACCTGAGCTTCCGGCTCAACTCCTCGCTGCGCGCCGTATTGAACAATGGCTCGCGCTACTCCGTGCTCGCTACGCAGCTCCAACCCCGAAAGGCGTCGTAGAATCTCGCGCTCCGGCAGGCCGTTCATAGGGAAGAAAGAATCCACCGAAGGCTCGCCGCGCGTCAGCACCCCAGTCTTGTCGAAGGCAAACGCACGCAGCCGGGCGGCCTCTTCCAGGAAAGCGCCGCCTTTGATTAGCACACCATTGCGAGCAGCGGAAGCCAGCGCGGAAACGATGGTGACCGGCGTCGAGATGATCAGCGCGCAGGGGCAGGAGATGAGCAGCACCACCATGCTCTGATAGAACCAATAATTCCACTCTCCTCCGAGCAGTAGGGGAGGCACGAGCCCAACCGCCGCTGCCAGAAGAAACATCGCCGGCGTGTACACTCGCGCAAAGCGTTCGACGAACTGCTCGCTGGGAGCGCGGCGCTGGCGCGAGCCTTCCACCATGCGCACCATGCGGGCCAGCAACGTATCCGACGCAGGTTGTGTGGTGCGGACCTCAAGCTCGCCTTCAGCGTTCATGGTTCCGGCGTAAACTTTGCTTCCGGAACTCTTTGGAACTGGCACCGATTCGCCCGTAATCAGCGCCTGGTCCACATACGAAGACCCTGCGATAACCTCGCCGTCGCACGGAATGCGCTCTCCCGGACGAATACGGATCACCGAGCCAGGCTCCACACGCTCGACTGGCACTCGATGATCACCATGGGAGTGGATCAGCGTAGCTTCAGTGGGCTTAACCCGTACCAGGGAGGCCACGGCTGTCTGCGCACGCGCCAGGCTCCACATTTCAAGGATGCCTGCCAGCGAGAAAAGAAATGCGAGCGTCGCTCCCTCAGACCATTCGCTTAAAAGCCCCGCGCCGACGATGGAAACCATCACCAGCGCATTCATGTCCGGACGCAGGCGGCGCAGGGAACTCAGCGCCCTGGGAATAGCCCAGTAGAAGCCCGTAATGATGGCAACGAAGTAGCAAGCGACAGCCCCGGTCGGAAGTGAGTGCGCATGCTCCGAGTAGTGTGCCAGCGACTCCCACAGGCTACCGCCATGGAGCGACTGCAGGGCCATGCCAGCGGCGAGGAATATTCCGCTCACGGCCGTTGAGGCCATCCTGCCGTACCTTTGCCACCAGATTCGCGAAGAAGACCGCGCTCCCGGCGCTGGCTCTACCCAAGGCTCGCAGCCCATCCCGGCGCGGTTGACCGTGGTGGCGATTTCCTCGGGAGAAATGCGGGTGGGGTCAAACTCCACCGCCATGCGGGCGTTCCACACGTCGAAGGAAAGGTCGTAAATACCGGCTTTTGCTGAGAGGAGCCGCCTTAGCAGCGAGACTTCCTCGGCGCAGTCCATGCCGCGGATTCGGTACTGGGCGCGAACGCGCGGTGCTGGATCTCGCTGGGGCATGGCGGCTAACAATCAATCATATCAGGCAGTTAGCTTTCCACTTGCAGGTGCTTCTTGCGTGTTGACGATGGTATGCTGTAATTCAGAAAGACACACACTCATGCCTTCTCGCTGCAGCATCCATGAGAACCACACCCACGTCCATGGGGAGGGCTGCGGACACACCGCCATCCACCACTCCGACCACACCGACTACCTGCACGAAGGCCACCTGCATCGCTCGCACGGCGACCATGTGGATGAGCATGTTTTAGAGGTCAGCGACCATAACCCGTCAGCTTGTACTCCAGCGCACTCCTGCGATTCCCACGATGCTGCCCATCGTCACGGTCCCGGCTGCGGACACGAACCCGTTCCACACGGCGACCACGTTGACTATCTTGCCGACGGCCACCTGCACCACGCTCATGACGGCCACTGCGACGACCACGGGAAAATCGCGGTTACAGACAGGTAGTAAGAAAGCTTTCTTCACGACCTTGAATACAAGCCAGAGTAGATTTTTTCTTCCTCCTATGTCAGCTTGTTAGGTTGTGGCAATCGCCATAAACAGGAGAACCTAGTGAGTTTGGATCTCAACGGCGCGAAGCTTACCTGGCTGGGTCACGCCACGTTCCGATTGGAGACCGGCGGAAAGACCATCATCATCGATCCGTGGATCATGGGGAACCCCGCGTGCCCGCAATCGGAAAAGCAGGTGAAGCGCGTGGATGCGTTGCTTTGCACGCACGGCCACGGCGATCACATCGGCGATGCCGTGAGCATTGTGCGGCAGCACAATCCGCTGGTGGTAGGAATCTACGAGCTGGCGACGTGGCTGCAGAATAAGGGCGCGAAGCAGGTTTCGCCGATGAACAAGGGGGGAACGCAGGACGTGCTCGGCGCAAAAGTCACGATGGTACACGCGGTACATTCCTGCGGCATCCAGGAAGAGGATGGTTCGATTGTTTATGGTGGCGAGGCCTGCGGCTACGTCGTGGAACTGGGGAGCGGCTTCAAGCTCTACCATGCCGGAGACACGGCTGCATTCAAGGACATGGAGATCATCCGCGATCTGTATGCTCCTGACGTCGCCCTGCTGCCGGTGGGTGATCATTTCACCATGTCGCCGCGGGAGGCCGCGTATGCCTGCCGCATGCTGCAACCGAAATTCGTCATCCCAATGCACTTTGGCACCTTCCCCGTCTTGAAGGGCACGCCTGCGGAACTGAAGCAGCGCCTCGCCGAGTACAAGGTCGATGCCCAGGTTGTCGAGATGAAACCCGGGCAGACAATCGGGTAGCGCACCGTATATCGCAGGAGAAAACCAGAGCACGCTGGTCCAGGGCAAACCGTTGCCTTCGACCGGCGAGACAGAAGTTCAGGTATGCCCACAATGCCAGGCCTGCAACAACTCGCAATGGAACCCGCCGCTCCCATGAAGCCTTCCCAGCTTCGGGACATCGCCTTCACTAAATGGGACGCCGACTTCCGGACTCTGCTGGAACGTTTCCGCCAGATGCTCGAAGGCATTGGCGAGAGTTCGCTTGCCGGGCTGGTGGACGCCGTATTCCTGCGTGGTGTTTCCTCGCACGACCCACTTCCGGATCGCGGGCCGCAGGCCATCTCCATTGCATTCCAACTCCTCAATATGGTCGAGGAGAACACCGAGAACCAGGTCCGACGCTTGCGTGAATCCGCCAACGGGCCTGCGAGCCAGCCGGGAACGTGGGCTAACAACCTGGCATGGCTGCGGGAGAATGGTTTCAGCGAAGACGAGTTACGCCATGCCGTTTCCCGTACGCACGTCGAGCCGGTGCTGACGGCGCATCCCACGGAAGCGAAGCGGGCCACCGTGCTCGAGCATCATCGCCAGCTCTACCTGCTCATCGTCGAAAGTGAATATCCCAACCGCAGCCCGCAGGAGCGGCAGAGTCTTAGGGACCGCATTCAGGCGGTGCTGGAGCGGCTATGGCGCACCGGAGAAATTCTGCTGGAGCGCCCGGAAGTGATCTCCGAAGTGCGTAACGTTCTCTACTACGCGACAAACATCTTTCCAGAAGCGCTGGCGCTTGCGGACAATCGCTTTCAGCACGCCTGGTCTTCGGTGTTCCCTGGAACGGCCATGCCGCCGCTCCCGCGCATCACGTTTGGCAGTTGGGTAGGTGGAGACCGGGATGGACATCCCTTCGTTACTACCGAGATTACCCGCGAATCGTTGGAAATCATGCGTGCCAGCGCTCTGCGCCTACTGCGCCAGCGCATTGAGGAACTAACGGCTCGTCTGAGCCTGGCCGAGCTGCTCAACCCCTGCCCGCCGGAGCTTAAGCAGTACGTGTCCCGCTACTCCCAGCTTCTGCAAGCTCGCGGTGAGCGTGCGCTCAAACGCAATCCTGGCGAACCGTGGCGACAGGCAGGGAATTTAATTCTGGCGCGCTTGCCGATCGCTGACTCCGGCGAGCGGCTGCATGCCTATCAGCGTTCCGAAGAACTGGAAGCAGATCTGCAACTCCTGCGGCGGTCCCTGGAGCAAGCAGGTGCTGGCCACCTGGCGACCACGGAAGTCGATCCGGTGCTACGCCTCGCACAGGCATATGGATTTCACTTCGCGACGCTTGATATCCGACAGAACAGCGAGTTTCACCGTCGCGCGGTTGGGCAGCTCCTACAACTTGCCGGAATGGAGGCCGACTATTCCTCGTGGGATGAGCAGAAGCGTCGTCGCTTGCTCGACGGGGAACTAGCCCTTCCCCGGCCTTTCATCATGCCCAACAGTCCGCTGTCGGAGGAGGCGGAAGCCGTCGTGGGTGTCCTGCGCCTCGTTCGCGAGACCATGGATCGCGTAGGACCGCGCAGTATCGGCTCCTACATCGTCAGCATGACGCACAGCCTTTCCGATCTGCTCGATGTGTATTTGCTTTCACGGGAAGCTGGTCTGATGAGCAATACCCCTGAAGGGCTGGTTTGCGAAATCCCCGTCACTCCGTTGTTTGAAACTATTGACGACCTCAAGCGCTGCGGCGACCTGCTCGCCGAATTTCTTGACCATCCCGTAGTGCGCCGAACCTTGCGGCATCTGCAGGCGCGCCAGGGCCGCGAGCATCCGCTGCAGGAAGTAATGATCGGGTACAGCGACAGCAATAAAGATGGCGGCATTCTTGCCAGCCACTGGTACCTGCGTCAGGCGCAAACCCGCATGGCGGAAGTCGCCCGCGCCGCGGGGGTGGATTTGCGTTTTTTCCACGGTCGCGGCGGGACCATCGGGCGAGGCGCCGGACCTACCGAGGTCTTCCTGCAAGCGCAGGCGCCTGGCACCCTGATGGCGGACCTGCGAGTCACCGAACAGGGCGAAGTCATCTCGCAGAAATACGCCAACAAGGTCACCGCCGCCAATCACCTGGAGCGCCTGGTTGCCGGCGTGAGCCGCTGGAGTTTGGTCCACCAGAGCCGCCCGGAGCCTGCGCCGGCGGGAGTGGAAGCCATCTTTGACAGCGTCGTGGAAGAAAGCCGTAAGCGGTACCGTGATCTGGTGGACATGGACGACTTCGTGAGCTTCTACGTCGAAGCAACTCCCATCGATGCCATTGAAGCCAGCCGTATCGGTTCGCGTCCTCCGCGTCGCAGCGGCAAGCGTACCGTAGCCGACCTTCGCGCCATACCCTGGGTATTCAGTTGGAGCCAGGCGCGGTTCAATGTTCCCGGCTGGTTTGGAGTCGGCAGCGCGTTTGAAGACCTGCGCCTGCGCGACGAACGGGCCTGGACTTCCATGCAGCAGGCGGTTCGCGAGTGGCCATTTCTCTCCTACGTGCTGCACAACGTGGAGGCCAGCATTGCCGCCGCCGATACCGCGGTCATGGAAGAATACAGCCGGTTGGTGCAGGATGAGGAAGTCCGCAGACGTGTCTTGGATGCGATCCTGAAGGAACACCAGCGCACGATTGAAGCCCTGGAGCACCTGTTTGGAGGGACTATTCCGGAGCGTCGTCCCCGATTCGTGAAAGTTGCGGGCATGCGCCGCGAGGCTCTCTATCGCCTGCACTGGGAGCAGATTCGAATGTTGCGCGAGTGGCGCACTGCGATACGCGATGGACACCCGGAAGAAGCCGAGCGCGTACTGTTGCCGCTTCTGACTACCGTGAACGCGATTGCCGGCGGGCTGAAGACCACGGGATAGCCCAATTCAGCGAAGCATTGCCGCCTTATGGAGGTAGGCGCGCTGCATATCTGCGCACAGCCAAAGCGAAATCCGCATCCACAATTCAGGATAGTGGTGAAGAAGGGAACGCACCGCGTTCTTTGGGAAAAAAACCACCGAAGTCTTCAGCGCCGTAACAGCGTTCACGGTGTGAGGCCGGTCGGCGATAAGCTCGCTTAAACCAAGGCATGAGCCTTTTTCTACCCAGCCCACTAGTTTCTGTCTGCCCGTTCCCCTGGCGTTTGCTCCGCTGGTGATGGTGAAATTTACTCGCCCGGCCGTTACCACGTAGAACCCATCGCCAAGTTGCCCTTCATGAAAAAGCATGGTACCGGCACGGCAGCGGCTTGCTTGGGCTATTTCAAAAAGGGCCGCCAGGAGTC
>JBFXAV010000168.1:0-6112 GCA_050183935.1 Candidatus Korobacteraceae bacterium
TATCTTTCTGGCGATGGCTCGTGATGGCTTGCTGCCGCAAGGTTTCTTTGGCGCCGTCCACGACCGCTTCAGTACTCCCTGGAAGTCCTCGATTCTCACCGGCGTGTTTGTGGCATTAATGGCGGCCTTTCTGCCGCTGCGGATTCTGGCCGAGCTGGTGAACATCGGAACCCTGCTGGCATTCGTGATCGTCTGTGCGGCGGTCATGGTCATGCGCAAGACCAACCCGGACGCGCAGCGCCCGTTCCGCACGCCGCTGGTTCCATTCGTTCCCATTGCCGGGATTCTGAGCTGCCTTCTACTGATGTTCTCCCTGCCTGCGGAGAACTGGCTGCGCCTGGCGATCTGGCTGGCCACGGGCCTGGTGATCTACTTCGCCTACAGTCGCCACCATAGCGTGGTGGCGCAAATGGCACGCGCTGAAGAGGCAAAACGCCCAGCGGTTCGGTAGGCGCAGGCAAATTCCGCAGTGTCGGCCGCAATGAAGGGATTGCGCAATCTTCGCCTGCTTGGGGCATTGCTGCTGGCCTTAATGGCAGCGGGAATGACCGGCTACCACTTCATTGAGGGCTGGTCCTGGTTCGATTCCCTATACATGGTGGTGATGACGGTTACCACCATTGGCTACGGCGAGGTGCATCCTCTTTCGCCCGCGGGACGCGCATTTAACCTGTTCATCATGGCTGGCGGAGTCGGGCTGGTGCTGCTCATGGCAGGAGCGCTGGCCGCTGCTTTGCTAGAATTCGAGCTGCATAGCTTCTTTGGCAGGAGGCGCATGCAACGCGATATCGAGCGACTCACGGGGCACTACATCATTTGCGGCGCGGGGCGGGTTGGCCGAAGCGCGGCGCGGGAGTTGGCGCGGAAGCCAGCCCCGTTTGTCATCGTGGAGTCCAATCCAGCCAAGGCCGAGCGCCTTCCGCCTGACTGGCTCGTCTATCTAGGCGACGCCACGCAGGAAAGCACGCTTCACGCGCTTCACATCGAGCATGCCCGTGGGCTGGTCGCTGCGACTACCACTGACGCGACGAATCTCTACATTATTCTTACTGCGCGCGGATTGAATCCATTACTAAAGATCGTGGCTCGCGCCAGTGAAGAAGACGCGGAGAAGCACATGCTGAATGCCGGCGCTAGTTCGGTCATCCTGCCGTACACCTTCGCAGGCCACCGGATCGCTCAATCCTTTCTGCGGCCGAATGTGCTCGATTTTCTCGATGTGGCGACCGCAGGCAGCGGAATGCGTAATCTGGAGATTGAAGAAGTGCTTGTCGACGAGCGCTCGCAACTGGCAGGCACCACGATTGCGACCTCCAAGATTCGCCAGGAGCACGGCGTAATTGTGCTGGCTATCAAGGGTCGATCCGGAATGCGATTCAATCCCCAGCCACAGGACTCCATCGAGGCGGGTGACTACTTGATTGCCATGGGAGAGCCTGAAGGGTTGCGCCGCCTGGAAGGACTGGCCGCAACTCCTGCCTAGCCCGCAGCCTGGCTGCTGCTCCTGCTATTGTCGTTTTGAGTTCAGGTTTCTATCCCAGGGGTCCATCGATTGTCGGGCGACTCTGTGGTGAAATAGCTGCAATGAAAATCCTGACCGCGGCCGAGATGTGTGAATGCGATCGCGTGACCAGTGAGCGCCAAGGAGTTCCCTCGCTCACGCTGATGGAGAACGCGGGAACGGCTGTGGCGGAGTTCCTGCTCGCGCGCTATCCCACGGCGCGGCGCATCACCGTGCTATGCGGCAAGGGCAACAACGGTGGAGACGGCTTCGTGGTGGCACGCAAGCTTCATCAGGTAGGCCGCGTCGTTGAGGTGGTATTGCTGGCCGATGCCAGCGAAGTGCGTGGGGACGCCGCCGCAATGCTGCAGCGGTTACCCGTGCCCCTGACACGCGTCCAGTCCGAGGAGCAGATGCGAAAGGAGTCCAGAATCAGCCTGGAGGGCGGCGACCTGATCGTGGACGCCATTTTGGGCACTGGATTCCGGCCTCCGGTTAAAGGTCTCTACGCCGCAGCCATCACCGCTATCAATGCTGCAACTGCGCCCGTGGTTGCTGTGGACATACCCTCCGGCGCCGATGCCGATGCCTTCCAGCCGGACTCTCAATCGCTTCGCTGCCGCGCCGACGCAGTCGTGACGTTCACCGCGCCTCGTCCTGCGCACTTGTTTGCAGACCTCACCTCCGGACCCACGCTGGTGGCTCCCATCGGCTCTCCGGAAGCAGCCATTGTTTCTACACTCAAGCTGGAGGCTACAACCGCCGCAGATGTTGCCGTGCTGCTGCGTCCGCGCGCTCTGAATGCGAATAAGGGAAGCTTTGGACATGTACTGGTGATGGGTGGCTCGCTGGGCAAATGCGGCGCAGCCGCCATGGCCGGCATGGCGGCGCTACGCGCGGGAGCAGGACTCAGCACGGTGGCAACTCCGCGCTCCGTGTTGCCCACAGTTGCAGGCTATGCTCCGGAGTTGATGACGGAGCCACTGGCGGAGACAGAGGCGGGCACGATTGCGCTGGAAGCCCGCGATTACGGCCGGCTGGACGAGATCGCTAGCGGAAAGACTGTGCTCGCGATTGGCCCCGGCATTTCGCGGCATGCGGATACCGTGCAGTTTCTGCGCGCGATCATCGACCGTTGCGCGGTCCCCACGGTATTGGATGCGGACGGGTTGAACGCCTTCGAAGGCTGCGCGGAGAAGCTCAGCGGAAAGGCACGCCCTCTGGTGCTGACACCGCATCCTGGCGAAATGGCGCGGCTTGCGGGCATGAGTATCACCGACGTATTGGCTCGCCCGGTGGAGTTGGCGCGCGAGTTTGCCCATAACCATCAGGCGATTGTCGTTCTCAAACTGCACCGCACGCTGATTGCATTTCCCGACGGCAGGGTGTGGGTGAACACCACCGGCAATCCAGGCATGGCTACCGGAGGAACCGGCGACGTGTTGACGGGCATGATCGCGGGAATGGTGGCGCAGCATCCAAAAGAAATGGACCGAGCCGTGGGGGCAGCCGTGTACTTGCACGGTCTTGCCGGGGATATCGCCCGCGATGTGCTGGGCGAGCAGCCATTGATCGCCACGGACCTTCTTCGCTTCCTGCCGGACGCCTTTCGTGCCACCCGGGAGAGGGCTGGGCAGAAACTGTCTGTCTTAAACCCTTAAGTTTCTCCACGCCAGCGTAATTCAAACGGAAAGGACGGAGCTGCAAGCTCCCATTACAGCCGTCTATTCCCGGAACGCATCGAAACAGGCAAGGGTTCCGCGACATTAAGGAAAGGCCACGACAATGGGCAACTCTAAAGAGCAAGGATCGGGTATTGGGCGTCCGGCAGAGTCGGAATCGCCACTGCACGACGGCATGGAATACCGGCGCTTTGGGCCTACGAACCGGGAAGTTTCTGTACTCGGGCAAGGCACGTGGTACAGCGGCGACGAGAGCTCGACTGCTGCGGTCGCCGCGTTGCGAATAGGGCTTGATCTGGGAATGAATCACATCGATACCGCGGAAATGTACCTGGATGGCGGCGCCGAGAGAATCGTAGGGCAGGCGATTGCTGCAAGACGCCACGAGGTATTCCTGGTGTCGAAGGTACTTCCGCAGAACGCATCACTCACGGGTACGATCCAGGCGTGTGAGCGCTCTCTGGCTCGCCTGAAGACGGACCGGCTGGATTGCTATCTGCTGCACTGGCGAGGGCAGCATCCGTTGCGGGATACGATCGCGGCTTTCCAGAAATTGCGCCAGCAGGGAAAGATTCTTTCCTGGGGAGTCAGCAACTTCGATGAGAATGATCTGGAAGAAGTCAGGGAAATCGATGGGAGTTTCGCTTGTAACCAGGTGCTGTACCACTTGAAGGAGCGTGCCATTGAGCATGTCGTGATTCCCTGGTGCGAAAATCACCGAATTGCAGTGGTGGGGTACAGCCCGTTCGGACACGATGACTTTCCTGGCGAGGATACTCCGGGAGGGCGTCTTCTGCGGGAAATTGCCGAAAGCCATAACGCGACTCCACGCCAGGTGACATTGCGGTTCCTGCTGCGGCAGCCTGGGATGTTCGTGATTCCCAAGTCCTCAAGTCCGGAGCACACGGCGGAGAACGCCGCAGCCGGCAGTCTCAAGCTGACGGAAGAAGATGTCGAACAATTGGACCGGGCGTTTCCCCTGGGACCGAAGCCGCGCGAACTGCCAATGCTGTAGTTACTCCTGTAGCCAGAAGGAGTGTGCAACACTAGAGGCGTGAGTGCGCGCGAATTCATTACCCGTTCTCCCGAAGAGACCATCGAGCTGGGACGCAAGCTGTCCGCAGAACTTGCTCCTCCCAAGGTGGTGCTTTTGCGTGGCGACCTGGGCGCTGGCAAGACCACACTGGTGAAGGGAATTGCCGAGGCCTTTGAGGCTGCCTCGCAGGAAGACGTCACCAGCCCTACCTTCACCCTCATCCATGAGTATCGCGGCCCCAGGGCAAGCCTGTTTCACATCGACCTCTATCGCATCGATACGCAGCGCGAGCTGGAGACCCTGGGGCTGGAAGACCTCTATGGGGAAGACCGCATACTGCTCGTGGAGTGGGGAGAGAAGTTTCCCCAGTTTGAACAGGGACGCGATGTAGAGATTGCCATTGAGCGACTGGGAGTAGCAGAGAGAAAAGTAACTGTCATGCAGTAGCGCAGCTAAAGGCTCTGCCAAGCTCACAGTGTAGTAAAGCAGGCCTCTTGTATTAGCTCTAAAACTTGAAGTATTGATTGTAAAACCTACAAAAAAATAATCTTAAGTTTCATTGTTGCGTGGTGTGTAAATCCCTAGCCTTAATAATTTGACTAATAGTCATAAATGACCTACAGTCTTAATTGTGAACACAGGTGTCACAGCGGAACTGGGGCGGCGCGAACGGCGGCGGGTGGAAACCCTGAACCGCATCCTTGCCGCTGCCATGCGTCTGTTTGGCGAGCGTGGATATGCGGAGACAACCGTCGAGGAGATCACCGAGGCTGCTGACGTGGGAAAGGGAACGTTCTTCAACTACTTCCCGACCAAAGATGCGGTGCTCATGGCGATTTTTGAAGCGCTGCGTCAGCGCTTCGCCAGTTTTGAAGCCAGCGCGGCGGAGATCGCCAATGTGCGCGAGTCGCTGACCCGGTTCACGCACGGAACGCTGGAGAATGTGGCAAGTTCGCCGCGGCTGATCCGCAGCGTCTTCGGGCATGCGCTCACCGATCCGGTAATGGGAGAGCGCATTCATGGAGTCATGTTGCAAGCCCGCAGAGCGCTGACGGCAGTGTTTCTGCACGGGCAGGAAATGGGCCAGGTGCGCGCGGATATTCCCGCGCCTGTGTTTGCGCGGACCTACCAGCAGTTCATCTTCGGTACAGAGCTGCTGTGGGCACTCACTCCGGGCGAGGACCTGCATTCCTGGGTGGACGTAATGGTGGAGACGTTCTGGCAGGGTGCAGCCTCGAAGAGTGACAAACCGCGTGCCGGTAGGGAAAGGAAGCGGCAATGAAGGGCAAGGTGCTCGTGGTTGTGGCAATTCTGGCGGTGGCAGCGGCAGCCGTACTCGGAACCCGTGCGTGGAAGAACACAGATGCAGAGGGCCTGATTGCGTCGGGAACGCTGGAGGCCAGAAACATCAGCGTTGGGTCCAAGGTCGGCGGCAGGATCACCAAAGTTCTGGTTCGCGAAGGCGATCACGTCCAGGCAGGGGAACTGCTGGTGACGTTCGATGAAGCGGAGCTTGAAGCCCAGCGCATGCAGGCACAGGGCCGGCTGGAGCAGGCACGCGCCAATTTGAAAAAGCTGGAACGGGGATCGCGCCCGGAGGAGATCGCTCAGGCTCGTGCGGCCACCGCCGCCGGTGAGCGCGCGGTAGCTCAGGCGCGTTCAGAACTGAAGCGCGCACAGGCGGAGGCCCGCAACGCTGAACAGGACTTCCGGCGCCGCGACAATCTTTATCCTCAGGGAGTCGTTTCCCGGCAGGAACGCGACGACGCCGAGGCGCGTTTCGATTCCGCAATTGCGCAGGTTCGTGCTCTGGAAAGCGCTGTTGAGGCAGAAGAAAGCCGCGTGCAGGCGGCGCGTGCCAATCAACGCCTGGTGGAAGAAGGCCCGCGCAGC
>JBFXAV010000169.1:0-6110 GCA_050183935.1 Candidatus Korobacteraceae bacterium
AGTTTTCCTCATGCTGCTTTCCAGCGGCCTCGGCAGTTACGTCTCACGCAGATGGTTTCCAGAAGAAGCCGCGACTCACGAGGGAGGAGCACTGTCCCGGTCTCCACTTCTCCTGCTGCTGGGCATCGTCACCGGGCTGACGCTCTATTTATGGCTTCTGCCCTGGCTGCTTGCTTCGGCGGTGGGCCTGCCGTTTGCGCTCAAGCTGCTGCTCAGCGCTTCGGTTCTGGTTCCCATAGGATTCCTGATGGGAATGCCCTTCCCCACGGGCCTGCGCTTACTCGCCGGAACGGCCTTTGCCCCCGCTGACAGTTCGGTAGAGTGGGCCTGGGCAATGAACGCCGCCTCAAGCGTGCTGGGATCGGTACTCGCGATGGTCATTGCGATTCAATTCGGACTCACGGCAATCCTCATCTCCGGAGCACTCGCCTATTTGCTGGCAGCGGCATCCGCACGCCAACTGAAGCGCACTTAGGTGCCATAGTCAAACCCCGGGCGTACTGCCCGGTGAGTGCCTTAACTCACCAGAACGGTCTAAAATTGAGGTTATGAGCGACCTCGGCAAACTCCTGATCATTGCCGGCGGCCTGCTTGTGGTTCTCGGAGTGGTGCTTTTGCTCGCTGGCCGCGCCAACCTGCCGCTTGGCCGCCTGCCGGGAGACATCCTCTATCGCGGCAAGAACACCACCGTGTACTTCCCAATAGTTACGTCCATCCTGCTAAGCATTGTGGTTTCTTTGATCCTCTATCTCGTTTCACGCTCGCGTGGGTAGCGTCGATTTGATCAAGCCCTCGGCTTATACCTTTGAGCCAATGTGCGAACCGACTCAAGTGACGCATCTGCCTTGATAGCACCTGCGGAGCAATCCACAAGATACCTTTGGAATGCGGTTCGATAACGCGAGACGTGGATGAATTCCTTCAGCAGAGTAGTAAGCCTGTTTACCTTCTACGTTGCTCTCGGCAGCAATCTCCTTGCGGTAGTCATGATGGGTACCTCTGGGCTGCTGTTCGGGCACTCTCCCTTAAAACTGCTCATTACCACGGTTGCGTTGCTCATTGTGGTTGATGGCGCGATGCTATGAAGTCTTCTTGGGGGAGGTACGGAGCAATCCGGTTAAAAGAACCTTTCCCGCCGACGCAAACCACCCAGTAAACTGTTCCGGTGTCCTTCTCCGACCAGCTTGGTTTCGCGTTTCAGGCGCTTCAACGCCGCATCTGGACCGTACGCGACCTCATGGCCGCGGCGCGAACGCAGCTTGAGCGCGAGTATGCCGATGTCTGGGTGGAAGGAGAGATTTCCAACTACCGTCCCGCCGACTCCGGGCACCTTTACTTCACATTAAAAGACGAGGGAGCACAGGTCCGCGTGGTCATGTTCCGCTCACAGGCGCGGCTGCTGCGTTTTCGCCCCGCGGATGGGATGCAAATCATCGCACGCGGACGGGTCACCATTTACGAAGCCCGGGGCGAGATGCAACTCTCCGCCGAATACCTGGAGCCCAAGGGCGCGGGCGCGCTACAGATTGCATTCGAGCAGCTCAAGGCCAAGCTTGCCGCCGAGGGATTGTTTGAAACCTCCCGCAAACAGCCTGTTCCGCTCCTGCCCAAACGCATCGGCATTGTTACCTCTCCTCGCGGAGCTGCGTTGCAGGACATCCTGAATATCCTGCGCCGCCGGCACGAGAGCGTGAATATCCTGATCTACCCGGCGCAGGTGCAGGGAGAAGCCGCCCCCGGCGAGGTAAGCGCCGGCATCCGCCACTTCAATCGTTCCCGCACCGTGGATGTAATTCTGGTGGCGCGTGGCGGCGGCTCCGTGGAAGACCTCGCGGCCTTCAATGACGAAGGCCTGGCGCGGGCCGTTGCCGCGTCCGCGCTCCCGGTAATCTCCGCGGTGGGCCATGAGACCGATTTCAGCATCATTGATTTTGTTGCCGATCTGCGTGCCCCCACGCCCTCCGCGGCTGCGGAACTGGTCATTCAATCCAAGCACCAGATTGAGGAAGCGCTGGAAACTTTGCGGCGCCGCCTCGGTCGTGCCGCCCATTACCGGTTGCTAATGTCGCGGCAGCACCTCACAGGCCTTTCCCAGCATGGCGCCTTTGCGCGTATGCGCGAATGGATTACCCGCCGCCATCAGCGCATCGATGATCTCGCATATCGCCTGTCAGCTCGGCAGAACGAGAATCTGCGCCAGGGCCGCCGCCGTCTGGAAGTTGCTGGGGCTCGCCTGCGCGCCCAGGATCTGCGTTCCCGCCTGCACGCAATGCGCGGAGATCTGGACAACCGCACAACCGCGCTACAAGTAGCCCTGCGGCAATCCCTGCTGGTAAACCGCTCTCACCAGGCTCAGCTAGCCGGACGCCTTCAGGCGCTCTCGCCGTTAAATATCCTGGAACGCGGGTACGCCCTGGTCTTCGACACGGACGGCCGGGTGCTCAAAGGCGCGGACCAGACCGCGCCGGGCGAAGAAATCACAGCCCGCCTGCACCGCGGCCAGATCCGAGCCACGGTGGTAAGTGTGGAAGACACAAACAGCACCGACCGATAGCGACGTGCGCGCTGGTGCGAGTGCTGGCCCGGCCTTCCGGGTCGGACGCGTCACTGTTTCTGCACTACAATAAAAGCCTTGGTTGGGGATATAAGGACAGGACACGCATGAGCCAGTTACTCCAGCGTTGGCCAGAATTCTCGGCAATGTCGGTGCTCGACATTGTCCTGGTGGCCGTGCTCATCTACGAGTTCCTGCTGCTCATTCGCGGAACCCGAGCAATCCCCTTACTGCTGGGCGTGGCCGCGGTTTCTCTAGCCTTCTATGCCGGACGGCTTGGGGACCTCAAGACTGTGAACTGGTTGCTGAGCACGCTCTTTCCTTATGCGATTTTTGCACTCATCGTTGTCTTCCAAAGCGAAATTCGCTACGCGCTTACCAAGCTGGGGCGTAAGCTCACGTTCTCGCGTGTGTCGCAGGCCATCGCCGAATCCTATGACGACGTGGTACTTGCCGCCAACCTCTTCGCGCAAAACCAGACCGGGGCTCTCATCATCATTGAGCGCGAAATCGGGCTTCGCACCTACATCGAGAGCGGCGTGCCCATGGACGCGCACCTCTCTTACGATCTGCTGGCCACCATCTTCCGCCCCAGCGCCCCGCTGCACGATGGGGCCGTAATCATCCGTAAGGATCGCGTGGCCGCTGCGGCATGCTTTTTGCCGCTTTCCATGAACCAGCGGCTTTCGACGCAACTTGGCACACGCCACCGTGCCGCCATTGGCATCACCGAGGAAACCGATGCCATTGCCGTCATCGTCTCTGAGGAAACCGGAGCCATTAGCGTGGCGGTGGCCGGGAATATCGAGCGGGATATTACAGTCGAGTATCTGCGCGCGCGCCTGAGCGAACTCCTGCACCGCTATGTACCTTCGTCGGCGCTGCCCACGCCGGTTACCGAACAAGAGGAGGAACGCCCGGCAAGACTGGAGCGTACTGCGGGCGAGTCCGGCGGGACTCACGCCGATTAAAAAGAGCGTCTAAAAACCGCAGGCATAAGGAACAGGTCTTAGGCAGCAGAGTGATGCCGGATTCACATGAACTTCTTCCAAAAATACGTGCTACACAACTTCTGGCTGAAGGTCATCTCGCTGATGGCGGCGGTTTTGCTGTGGGCAGCGGTAGCGCGGGAGCCCGTGGTGGAAGTTGTGCTGTCGGTGCCAGTCGAGTTCCGCAATCCGCCGGAGGACCTGGAGATTAGCTCCGACCATGTGCCGCAGGCCCAGGTGCGGATGCGCGGACCGATGGGCAGCGTGCGTCAGCTAACGCCAGCCAGCGTACACGCCATTGTCGATCTTCAGAACTCCCAGCCCGGGGAACGCACTTTTGATCTCAGTCCGGCGCGCATTTCCGTGCCCATGGATGTGCAAGTTGTGCAGGTAGTCCCGAGTCAGTTCCGCATCAGCCTGGATCGTCGCGCCAGCAAGCAAGTGGAGGTGCGTCCGCGTATCACGGGAACCTTCGCCAGCGGCTACCGCATTGACGAAGTTTCCACCGAACCCCGAACGGTCACCATCGCCGGGCCATCACGCCATGTACAGGACGTGGATGCCGCTATTACAGACCCCATTGACGCTACCGGCGTCGTTGGCCGAACCACCTTCACGGCCAGCCCCTACGTCACCGATCCCATGGTGCGCGTGGTCAGTCCTGCACAGGTTCGCGTCACGGTTGTAACGGAAAAGCTGCGGTAGCACTGCGTCCCGGCGAGAAAACTTGCAGTGGCTGCATCTCCAGAAGCAGACAGATCCGCACCGTCTTCGATGTCAACTCCCTGTGCCCCGCCACTTCCTTACAAGTAATTGCTCTCGTGGGAGATAAATTTTCGAGCTCGCTGTCACATTTACCCTTGGCAAAATGTCATACTGAATAAAGAAGCTATTCCCGCTCCGATCACTTCCCAAATCAATGTTTTGAATATCTTGACGTAACCGCTTGTGGCCCAATATTTTGCCCACCGCTCTTTCTTCAAGCCCGTGGGCGCCAAGAACTTATGGAAAAGTATGGGGGAGGGGCTACAGCATCTGCTCTAGCGCGCCGCTGAGTTCAGGAAACTGAAACCTGTATCCCGCCGCTTGCGCAGCCGCCGGTTGTACACGCTGGCTGGCGAGCAACAGTTCCTCTCCCATTTCGCCCATGGCCAGCCGAACCGCGAACGCAGGCAATGGGAAGATCACGGGACGGCGCAAGACCTTCCCCAGCACACGCGTAAACTCGGCATTGGTCACAGGGTTCGGAGCAGTGCCGTTCAGCGCCCCCTGGACACCTTCAGAAGTAAGGGCAAAGACCATCAGTCCGACAAGATCGTCCAAGGCAATCCAGCTCCACCACTGCTGTCCGCTGCCGACCCGTCCACCGCCGCCGAGGCGGAACGCAGGGAGCATCTTCTGTAATGCGCCGCCGCGTGGCGTCAGTACCAACCCCGTGCGTACCCGAACCACGCGCGCGCCTGCAAGCCGTGCCGGTTCTGTTTCTGCCTCCCATTGACGGCAGACTTCGGAGAGAAATCCCTGCCCCGGAGAGCTCTGTTCGGTAAGGACCTCGTCGCCACGGCTGCCGTAAAAACCAATTGCCGACCCGGAGAGGAGAACCTTGGGAGGATTCGTTGCAGCAGCAATCGACTTTGCCATGGTGCGCGTGCCCAGCACACGGCTGTTAAGGATGGCGGCTTTCTTGCGAGCGGACCAGCGTCCTCCGGCTATGCTTTCCCCCGCGAGATGCACCACCGCATCCGCCCCGTTGCAAAGTTTTGGATCAGCCTCGCCGTTGGGATTCCATTGGACTTCGCTATTTTTCGGGGTTCGGCGCACCAGTCGAATCACCTGGTGGCCCTCCGCGGTTAAGGCCGCAGTCAGCGAAGATCCAATGGTTCCTGAGGCTCCGGTCACCAATACTTTCATGGCGTGGAATCCTACATTGCTGTCGAGTGACTGCGAAATATGTGGCTTACTTGCGAACCTTCTTTGCGAACTCCGTAAATCCCTTGCGGCCCATCAGGCCATACGTGAGCTTCTTGCCCAGCTCGACGCCGGGCTGGTCGAAGGCATCCACTCCGTAAAGCTCTCCCGCAAAGGCAGTCTGGAATTCGAGCATCTGCAGCAAGGCCCCCAGGTTGTATTCATCAACCTTGGGCAGGGTCCACCGGCAATTCGGACGCGCCGCTTCTGTTAGAGCCGCTTCGGTGGCACGGCGCTCGGCATCGAGCAATGCCCAAAGGCTCTTGCCTCCCAGGTAGCCGCAGGAATCATAGCTGCTGAGATCCTTCGGAATCCGCACGTCGGTTGCCGGCTTGTCCACTGCCCAGAAGGTCACCATCTTGTCGCGCGGGCCTTCCATGTAGAGCTGCAACTGCGAGTGCTGATCAGTGGCGCCGAGCGCGGCCACGGGCGTCTGCCCAGCGAATACCTCATGGCCGGAGCGGTTGTATCGCTTGCCGATACTTTCTGCCCAGAGTTGCCGGTACCAGAACGCCATTCCCCACAAATAGCTCGAATAGGCGAACACCACCTCAATGGACTTGCCTCGCTTCTGGTCTAACAAGTAATGGACCATCGCC
>JBFXAV010000170.1:0-6102 GCA_050183935.1 Candidatus Korobacteraceae bacterium
GCTCAGATCGCTCATTCGCGACAAACATTTCTTTTGAAATTCACTGTCTCCCACAGCCAGCACTTCATCCACGAACAACACTTCAGTCTGTAGCTGCGCCGCCACGGAGAACGCCAGCCGCATTTGCATGCCGCTGGAATAATGCTTTACCGGAGTATCAATGAATTTTTCTACACCAGAAAAATCAATAATTTCGTCGAATTTGCGCTCAACCTCATCACGGCTCATACCCAATATTGCGCCATTCAGGTATACGTTCTCCCGGCCGGTTAATTCGGGATGAAAGCCGGTGCCGACCTCAAGCATGGATCCCACGCGGCCTTCAATGTCGGCATACCCCAACGTCGGCTCGGTGATACGGGAAAGTATCTTGAGCAGTGTGCTCTTGCCCGCTCCATTACGGCCGATCACGCCGATCACTTCTCCATGTCGCGCCTCGAACCCGATTTCTCGCAGCGCCCAGAAAACCTCATCTTCGGGAGAACTTCCCGGCCTGCCCGACAGAGCCCGTACAGCACTCTTTGTAGTGCGGACGATCGATTCGCGCAGCGTGCTGTAGGGGCTGTATTGTCCTGACTGAATGCGGTATTTCTTGGCCAGGCCCTCGCAGCGGATGGCGATATTGCTCATACCCGTACCGCCTGTTGCGTCCTGGTTTCCACCGGCGTTTCACTGGCTGCGCTCCGCTCTAGGATGGCGATCAATGAGAGTGGGGGAAGGGGCAGCCATTCATCCATCTTGCGGAACAGCGGAGTCATCCAGTTCAATACCTTAATTTGCATCAGCCCGAAGGTCTGGCGCTTTAGAAGTTTTCCGTTGAGCCACCACGCTGGAACTCCAGAGCGGTTGAACTCCAGAATTTCGCGCACATGAAAGCCCGCCTCACGAGCCAGTGCCGCCAGCTGGTCCTTGCGGTAACGGCGATAGTGACCCAGCACTCGGTCCAGGCTGCCAAACAGGGACGGGCCTTGCGGCACCAGGACAATGGCTCGCCCATCTTGCGTCAATACCTGCTTGATGTTTCGCAATGCCGTCAGATCGTCCTCAACATGTTCCACGACATTCAAACACACCACCGTATCGAATTTTTCATCGGGAGGAAAGGTAGTGGAATCGGTCAGGTCAATGGTGGCAGAACGAAGATAGGGGCGGGTATCCTCGAGCTTTCGCAGCTCGTGCAGATACATGGGATTGATGTCGCTCGCCCAGTACAGCGTTCGCGGCACCAGATTCAGCGTGAGGTTTCCGATTCCGGCGCCGATCTCCAACACGCGGTCGCCCACATGCGGACGTATCGTGTCCGCCATCCAGCGAGTGAAGCGCGGCGCCCGCCGCAGCCGCGCCAAAATTTCACTGCCATAGCGGTCCTGCTTGCTGATGTTATCGGAGAGCGCGAACCTGGTAATGGCCACCAGCGCCTTCACGCCGTCCTTCCAGTTGATCTTCTTGCCTTCCTGGTACGTCCGGCCGGAGTAGCTGATGGGCAGTTCAAAGATGCGCGCATTGCGCTTGGCGAGTTTGATGGTCAACTCGGGCTCGATGCGAAAGTCGCGGCTTTCCAGCGGAATGCTGCGGAAAACATCGGTCCGCACCATCTTGTAACAGGTTTCCATGTCCGTCAGGTTCAGATCAGACGCCAGGTTGCTTAAAAACGTAAGCAGATGATTCCCCAGCGAATGCCGGAAAAACAGGGCGCGCTTGAAGCCACCCGCCAGGAATCGCGAGCCAAACACAGCATCGGCGCCTTCGGTGACAAACACCGGAATCATCTGCAAAAGGTCGCGCGGATGATATTCAAGGTCGGCGTCATGGATCACAGTCAGGTCTGTGTCGGCATGGTCCAGCGCCGTGCGGATCGCTCCGCCCTTGCCTTGATTACGTTCATGCCGCAGGAAGACCCACTCGAACTTGGGATCGCCCTTTTCCTCTCGCAGGCTGTTCTGGAACTGCTCTAGAACGCCAGCGGTGTTGTCGCGCGAACGGTCATCCACCACGATAACCTTGATTCGGCTCAACAGAGGTGATTGACCCAGAACCCATAGCCGCCTGAGGCTGGTCTGTACCAGGTATTGCTCGTTGTAAACAGGAACCAGCACCGCCAGGCTAAGCTGCACGGTCGTGTCGTCAAGCAGCTGGCTTATGCCGTGTTTCTGGTCCACTCTGGACTCGGTTGTGGTCACTTAAAATCCCTTTCGCGGTGATGCTACTTGCTGGCTGCTGCCATATCGGCAACATGTCGCGGCTCGTTCTGGGCCTCGCGACGTAACTCGTAGATGCGGGTATCCACCAAAAAACGAAACCAGCAACCCTGGAGAAAATGGAAAATCAAGCCTTCACGTCCGTCCAGAAAACCCAGCCGCACGACATAGCGGTAGGCCCAGTACAAGAAAGCACGAGCAAACAGCGGCCAGCGCCCATAAAAACCTTCCCGCAGCCAGCGCCTGCGCTGGATGGGGTTTCCCAATGCATCCGCCTGCACCCGCGTATCCCCGGCTGCGGGACCGGTCAGCATCTCCCGCGCTTCCAAATCGGCCCAGCGGACGTGGCGCAAGGTCCACTGGGTAATGTCTGACGTCAGAACATCAATGTAGTCGTGCTCCAGAACTTTTGTCTTGCCGGATACGACATAATGCTGATCATACAGCCGGTCCTCGCACTGGCCGCGGTCACGACGGTACAGGCGCAAATGGTACGACGGGTAGTGCCCGCCATGGCGAATCCAGCGGCCCATAAAAACCGTTCGCTTACGGAAAACAAACCCGTCAATGTCAGCGGGGGGCGCACTCAGCACGCGCCGAATCTCCTGCACCAGCTCCGGCGTGAGGCGCTCATCTGCGTCCAGGTGCAAAACCCATGCGGTTCTCAAGGGAAGGTTCTTTTGCGCCCAGTTTCGCTGCGCAGCATAATTCTCAAATGGGTGCTCCACCACATGCGCGCCTGCCGCTACGGCAATCTGGCGCGTACGATCGGTACTGCCGGAATCCACTACAAAAAGGTCGCATTCCAGTCCCGCCAGGCTGGCCAGGCACTCCGGCAAGTTCGCCTGCTCGTTGTAGGTAAGGACAATTACCGAAAGATTGTGGGTGGGAAGTGTCGAGATGCTCATTGTGTAACCTGGAGGACTACCAGGGAATCCACCGAGTCCAACTCGCGAACACCGCCCATGGCCGGGATGTCCTCCTCGTAAAACTTCATGCTGCCCATGCGCAACGAAGAGTTTCCAGCCTGCTTGCAGTCGTGTAAAGCCACAATGCCTCCTGTACGCAGCTTTGGCACCCAGGCGTTCCAATCGGCTTTAATCGCCTCGTAGCGGTGGTCCGCATCGATAAAAACAAAATCGAGTTTCTTGTCGAAGCGGACGGCTACGTCCGTGCTCAGTCCTTTGCGGAAATTAAGGTTGTCAGCACGTTTCCTTTTGCGATAAATCCGTGAAATCCATTCTCCATAGCAGATGCCCAGCCGCCCCTTAAAAAATGGGTCTACCGAATACACTTCGGCCCCGCAGCGAGTAGCCAGTTCAACGCTGGTTCTACCCTCGAAGCAGCCGATCTCACAGATCACTCTTGCCCCGGAGGCGTAGCGTACCAGCATGTCAAGCTCGCGATGAGTAACCTGGCTTGCCGGCGCTTCAAGACCGGCGAGAAATTTCAGGAAGTGAGTGGCAGATCGCATTTGGAGCTAAGAAAGCGAGGGTTCGGAAGCAATTGTAGTTGTTTTATATTGCTTCACAAGTGACCTACCACATACCAGCAATATGATGCCGGGAACCTTAAGCGGCACGCCGCTTCAATACGAATCTGACCTTATTGAAAACAGCTCATCATCGTTATAGTCCGCAAGCTCATGGCGAAGCTCTGGCGTCAGCAACTCGCGACCGATGTAGCCCTCAATTGCAGTTTCTGAGATGACCTCGAAAAACCTGGAAAACATCTCCCTGTACCGCCGTCGCGGCAGCTCATTCAGATAAGTATTAGCCTGAAACGTGCGCTTCCGCAGGTGTCCCAAGCGGGAACGCCCCCGGGCAGGTTGCCGCCCTTGTACCCGTACAACTCCACCAAGTGCGCCCCCATGATGCCGGTGAATACCTTAGGAGTGATCACGGCAATTCCACTCGACTGCAAGGAAGCGTGCATCCGCTCAACCACCTGCTTCAGGTCGCATTCAGGAATATGCTCAACAACATCGGAAGAAAAAATCAGGTCATAAGGGCCGGGATGGCTTTTCCAGAATTCCGGAGCTGCGGCATCGCTGACAATCAGTCGACTCGTGGGCGGATGGAAGGGCCTTCCTCCAATCCGCTCCAGAAACGTGGACAGGCAGCGCTTTTCGGCACGGTCAAACATTGCAAATCGCACAAAACTTTTTGCAGCTCGTTCCAATCCGTTTCGCCGATAGATGCCTAAAGCGTTGGAGGCCTTCAGCATGGGAACATCGAGATCCACCCCGACCACGTCGGCTCCGATGGCATGCATCGCGTAGAGCCGATAGGGGCGCGCGCCAAAGCCGATCTTTCAGGACACGACATTCCGCTAGCGGCTTGCCACTATTCTCTCGTGTAAGAGCGTCATACAGCGCCAAGTCGCGTTCGAGCGAGCTGAAATCTCGATTTGGATGCAACAGACGGCCGCGCACAAGCAGGTTGAATTGCTGCGCAAACTCCGAAGCTTTGCGCCGCGAGGGCACACTGCTGCGAGATGAATGCGTGCGGACTTCGTGCATCGCGGACATTGTAGTACACAGAGTCTCGGACCCTGTTAACTCGCGCGGAAACCTTGCATGTCTGTTAATAGAAGTAGAAAGCATGCGAAATGATAGTTTGCTAACAAGCGTTCGCCTTCGTTTGTAGCTGTTCTATACTGCCGCACACGTGACCCTCAGCCCCTTGGAGCGATGCGTGCCCGCCGAGGCACAGGTACCTGCCTCGAAGCCAACCAGTCTCTGCCATCGTGTCCTCGTGGTTTTCAATACCCCGCATCTTTATGGAATGGAGCGCGCCGTCATTGAGCTGTTTGACTTTTTACGCCCTGAGGTAGAGGCGAAATTTCTCCTCACCTATACCAGCTTGCGCCTTCGGCTTCCGCTTCTGGACCTGATTCAGCAGAAACAACTGCCATACATTTTCCTCAGCGATCGCCAGGGCTGGCCCCGGATATCCAAACCACGTTCGCTGCGCGAGGCATGGAAGATTGTTTCTGCGCTGGTTCGCGGAAATTGGGATACGTTGTGCGCGGCGCGTCGGCACGACGCCATCTACCTGCCAGGCTTTCCGTATGCTTTTCTCGCACTGGCTGCCTGCCTGTGGATGCGGCTACGCGGTGGACGCGTATTTCTTCACTTCCATGAACTGCTCGATCCCAGCCCGGCACAGCGCGTGCTCGCTTTTCTGGTAACGGACTGCCTGCACAGCACGCACTTCGGCTACGGAGTCATGACCGAATCCCGGCCTTATCTGAAGTCGCGACGCCACTGGATTGTGCCTCCCCGTACCGAGCAGCCGGTTGCTGTTAAAAATGCAGAAACTGTCGACTTCGGCGCAGGACGTAAGCTTTTCTTCCTGGGCCAGATATCAAAGGACAAAGGGATAGACATTCTGCTGGATGCTTTCCGCGAAATCGCGCCTGGGTATCCGGACGTCTCCCTGCACATTTTTGGCTCTGGCGACCGTGAATCCTTTCTTGAGGACCAAATCCGATGCCCTCCACTCGAAGGTCGCGTGCGCTGGTGGGGATACCTGCCTCAAGCCCGGTCTTTGCTCGCACAAGCCTATATTTGCGTGTTTCCAACCTTACCCAGCCGCGTGCAGGAATCGTTTGGCCGTTCCTTGATTGAATCTATGAGTCTGGGCGTGCCCTATGTATGCTTCGCAGGAGGCACGGCCCGCGAGATCAGCGGCCCTGATCCCGCAGGAATCGTAGTGGCCGAGGAAAATTCCGGCGCCCTGGCAGCAGCCCTGCGCCGGTTTCTTGATGACGCGGAGTTTCACGATGATTGCAGCCGGCAGGCACGGCGCACATTTGAGGAGCACTATTCCGATGCCACGCTCCGTAGCCGCTGGCTCGATGTGTTCCGTCGGACTAAAACTTAGCTTCATACCGCAAGCTT
>JBFXAV010000171.1:0-6100 GCA_050183935.1 Candidatus Korobacteraceae bacterium
CTCGGCCCCGGTTAAAGGCGCTGCTGGCCTCATCGGCAGCAACCGGAATCGTGAACAGCAGGACCAGCAACAGTCCCGATACCAAACGTCTCATTGCGCTCCTTGGAACAAAGTGGCGATGGATTGGGGTTCGCACCGGAGGCGCGTTGCGCAGAAATTCCTCTCTGCGCGTTTCGAACAAGCTTCCCGAGAATGCGGGCGCGTCTGTGTTGTGCGCCTGCGGGCTAGGCAGACTGCTCGGGAAGTCGTGATTATACCATCGCATTCTGGTCTTCTTGGTCGGCAAGGCGGCTATCCTAAACCCCTGTGTTAACATGAAATTGCCCAGTTCTGCGCATTACCAAGGTCATTCTGGCAGCGACCCGGCGTCACTGGCCGACGATACGTTGGTTCTCATCACGCCAAGTTGTCTGGCGGAAATGACTCCGAATGGGCTCCGCCAGAGGACACCACGAATTGGGCATCGGCACCAGCTTGACACTCCGGGCTGTCTCTGTCGGTTTACCAACTGGATTCCGAGGCACGAATGGCGCGCTCCACTTCCCAGACAGGCAAGTCCGTCCCAACTTCCCGCCCTGCGGCAGGCCAGGGGGCAGGCGGGCTGTCTCGTCCTAAACCCTCCAAACCGAAGGATGTCGCGCAGAAGGATATTTCCGTCAACCGCGCCGCCAGCCATAACTATCAGCTGATGGAACGCTTCGAAACCGGTGTGGTCTTGAGTGGTACGGAAGTGAAGTCCATCCGTGGAGGCCGCGTGAACCTGAAAGACTCATACGGGCTGGTAAAGGATGGCGAACTCTGGCTTCTGAACGCGCACATCAGTCCTTACGATCACGGCAATATTTATAACCACGATCCTCTCCGCACCCGGAAGCTTCTGGTCCACGCCGAGGAACTTCGTAAGTTGATCGGCAAGACCCAGCAGCGCGGCCTGACCCTGATCCCAACCCGCATGTACTTCAAAAATGGAAGAGTGAAGGTGGAACTGGCGCTCGCCCGCGGGAAACAGCTATGGGACAAGCGCGAAACCGAACGCCGCCGCAGCGCCGACCGCGAGGCGCGTGACGCCATGGCGCGGGCGCAGAAGGGGAGAACGTAACCGCCCGAGCGCTAAAACGCGCGGAGGTACCTTTCGGAGGGCCCTCAGTGTCTCAGTGCCTCCGCGGTGAAATGGTGTGTCTCTGTGTCTCTGTGGTGAATTAATATTCCAACGACCAACATGAATACGACGCTCTCCTTCGACCCTCCCGCCCAGATTGAAACCGAATGCCTTGCCGTGGTCGCGCTGGACTTTGGCACGAAAGAAAAGAACGAACCGCGGCTTCAGAGTTCGAATAACGCAGTAAACTCGGCGGCTTCCGAGGTTCTTGCTACCGGTGAGTTCAACGGCAAGCTCTTTGAAACGCTCCTGCTGCACCGCCCCCAGGGATTGAAGGCAAAGCGTCTGCTGTTGCTGGGCGGAGGCAAGGCAAAGAACTTTACCGCGCACGAGTTGCGGAAATTGGCGGGAACGGCGGCACGCTTCCTGAAGCCAAAAGGCATCCGCAGCTTTGCGTTTCTCGCGCCGGAACCGGTGGACCTGCCGCAGGCGCGTGCAGGCTCTGGCGAACCGGAAGCCGAAGGTGGACCTGCTGCCAGCGTCAAGGCAATTGTCGAAGGCGCGTTCGTCGCCAACTTCGATCCCGACAGTTACCGCAGCGATCGCAAGGACCAGCGTATCGATAGCCTGACGGTCGCCGTCGCATCGGGGCAGGATCGGGATGCGCTTCAAGCCGCGCTGGAGGAAGCTCGCATCATTGGCGAATCGCAGAACTTTACCCGCGAGCTGGTGAATGAGCCCTCCAACCGCATGACGCCCACCATCCTCGCGGAGCGTGCTCAAGCAATGGTGAAGCAGGTAGCGGCTGGCACAAACGGTCTCTCCATTGAGGTCCACGGTCCCGGCAAGATCAAAGAATTGAAGATGGGCGCCTTCTGGAGCGTGGCCCAGGGTTCCGACGAAGAGCCCAGACTCATCGTTATTCGCTACGAGCCCAAGGACGCGCCTGCAACTCCGCACATCGGCCTGGTGGGGAAGGGAATTACCTTCGATACCGGCGGCATCTCCATCAAGCCCAGCGACGGCATGGAGAAGATGAAATACGACATGGCTGGTGGCGCGGCCATGATCGGCGCGATGCGGGCTGTGGCCCTGCTCAAGCCAAAGATTCGTGTTACCGCCATTGTCTTGGCCACGGAGAACATGCCCTCAGGCAAGGCCCAAAAACCCGGCGACGTGCAGATTGCCATGTCCGGCAAATCCATTGAAGTGATTAACACGGACGCCGAAGGCCGCATGGTGCTGGCGGATGGACTGCATTATGCCCGCCAGTTCGGATGCACGCATCTGGTAGACGCTGCCACGCTCACTGGAGCCGTGGTGGCGGCGCTGGCTGGAGTCAACGCCGGCGTGTTCGCCAATGACGAAGAAATTTTTTCGCGCTTCGATCATGCCCGCGAGCGGGCAGGCGAAAAGATGTGGCGGCTGCCGCTCGATCCTGAGTATCTGGAGATGATCCGCTCGCACATTGCCGACATCACCAATACCGGCGGGCGCTGGGGAGGCGCAATTACGGCGGCCATGTTCCTGAAAGAATTCGTCGAGGATACTCCATGGATTCACCTCGACATCGCTGGTACCGCCTGGATGGACGACAACAAGGCATGGATCGCCAAAGGACCCTCGGGATTCGCTGTGCGCTCGCTGGTGGAGTTCGTGCGCGGCTTCGTCAGCGGCGACGGCCGCCGTTAGTAGGGTTAGGCCTTTCAGCCGTACACGCTCACTCCCGCTGTCATCCCGAGGGAGCGCGACCGACCGGAGGAAGGAAGCGCGAGTCGAGGGATCAGACCTTGGGTCCATCTCTGGGCGGAATGCGTACTGCGCCTCCGGCAAACTTGCGTGTAGTTTGAGACGTAGCTCCGCTACGTCTCAAACTGCTGACAAAGTCCATAGGAGTCGAAGTGAGCTTCCCGAGAGTCTGTGACTTTTGGCCTGTCATTCTGAGCGGAGCGAAGAATCTATGCGTTCTTTAGCCGGTGCGCCGCGGCGTTTCCCTGAGCGGTGCATCGCAATCCATAGATCCTACGACGGCTTGAGGCTGACTGGATAGGTTTATCATCAATCTGAGACGTAGCTCCGCTACGTCTTGGTTTGCACAGTCGCTATATCCGGTGGAGCGCCGGCTTCAATCCGGCTGAAAACGCAACCCTCTGTTTTCTGCTTTCCCTAAATCCCCGCATAGGGCAAAATGCGCCGTTACATCGCTCACCAGTAAGGAACTCTCCATGATCCAACGCCGTCTCGCCGCGCATCTTGTTTTTGCATTGATCGTTGGCTTTCCTGCTCTGTCCTCCGCACAAACATCTGCCAATCCGGGCGTTCGCCAAGCGGAGTTTCGCACGCTTCCAGCGATCGTCCTTTCCAATGGCAAGCTGGAATTGACGGTGCTTCCCGAAGGCGGCGCAATGACCAGCATCATCCTGAGCGATGATCCGCAAAAGCTCAGCCCCCTTTGGGACCGGCTTCGCGTTGACCAGGAAGAGAACCGTCCCATCCGGGCCACCGTGTCCACAGGGCATTTTGTCTGTGTGGATGGCTTTGGTCCCGTCTCTCAGGAGGAGCGCGCGGCAGGGCTCGCCATGCACGGCGAGGCGCATCTGCTTCCATGGAAGACTCTCAAGTCCGAACGGCAGGGCAACACGGCTGTTCTCGCGCAGTCGGTCGACATGCCCATCGTGGGCGAAACCTACTCCCGCACCATTCAAATGGTAGATGGCGAAAACGTGGTGCATGTGCGCGGCGTGCTGCGCAACAACATGGGCTTTGACCGGCCGGTGAACTGGGCAGAGCACGCGACCATCGGCTCGCCCTTCCTGGAGCGTGGCGTCACCGTGGTGGACATGTCCGCGAATCGCGCGCTCACCAAGACGTATGACGCCTCCCAGCCGAACCGGCGGCGGCTGGCTTCCAACCAGGAGTTCCAGTGGCCGATGGCGCCGCTGGTCAAGGGAGGCACGGTGGACTTGCGCGCCGCTCCTGTAACGGACGTTGCCTCCGGCGATCACACCGGACACCTGATGAGTCCCGGCGGCCCGCACGCCTGGGTGACGGCTCTGAATCCGAAGCAGCGGCTGATCCTGGGCTACATCTATAAGACCGACGAATTCCCCTGGATGCAGACCTGGGAGAACTTCCCGACAACCGGCATGATGGCGCGTGGCCTGGAGTTCGGCACGCAGGCTTTCGACGTACCCCGCCGCCAGGTATTTATGCAGGGCAAGCTCTTCGATCAGCAGCTATTCCGTTTGCTTCCAGCAAAGTCGGAGATTCAGGCTACCTATCTGATGTTCCTGGCGCGTGCTCCCGAAGGCTTTCAGAAGGTGGATCGCGTCACGCTGAAAGACGGCGTGATTACTGTTGAAGACCAGAAGTCGAAGCAAACGATCACGCTCAAGGCTTCGTTGGGGCTGTAGGAATTCATCCACTTGAAAAACGAAGAATTCTTGATCTGACCGCTAGAAAAGATCAGGCGAACATACCTTCGTCAATCTGAATCAGCATCTGCTCGACGAGCCTGCCGCCAGATTCCGTGCAGAGCATCTGAAGCGGGGAGCGTTTCTCGAAGCGTTTCTTGGGCGCCTGCAGCCAGTTTAGCGCGGACTCCTGATCTCCCATGACGGCCTGGGCACGAGCCAGTATTCTGGCAGCTCGAGCCACTTGTTCCGGCGTCGCTTCCGTGCCGAGCCAATTCTGGAAGTATTCACTGAGCTTGATCGTCTCATCGCTCATGCTGGAGGCCTCATTCCACCGATTTCTATTCGCTTTCTATTACAGATGATATCTCTCTCACATCACCGGGGGCGCACCGATTCCCATGAGGTCCAGCACCCGAATCAGCTCCCGCCTTACGACCGCTGCCGTGGCCAGCAGGAACTGTTTCCGCTGTTCGTCTTCCTCAGTAAGAATGTGGTGACGGTGATAAAAGTTGTTGAATAGTTGCGCCAGTTGAAACGCATGCTTGGCGATGTAGGCTGGCTCGGTGGTGGAGATGCACTGATCAACGACATACGCAGTTTTGGAAGCCGCTAGCCAGAGTTCCCAGATTTCGTCGCCCTCCGGCCCGCTGAAGAATTTTTCAAATACCGTTCGTGCATCGCTGCCCGCGAGACGCCCAACGAGCTCTTCCGGGTCGATTCCCGCCTTGCGAAAGATGTTGCTGGCCCGGACGATCGCATATTGAGCGTAAGGCCCGGTTTCGCCTTCAAAGCTCAGCGCTTCCTTGAAATCAAAGGCAATCACCGTGGGTTTTGTGAACTTGAGCATAAAGTAGCGCAGCGCACCGATGGCGATCTGCTCGGAGATTCGCTGGCGTTCTGCCGGTTCGAGTTCCGGATGGCGTGAATCCACCTCTTTGGCAGCGGACGCGATCAACGTATCCATTAAATCGTCGGCCTTCACACCGAATCCCTTGCGCCCCGAGACCTCGATATACGCCCGCCCCATGTCTTCGTCCGACACCGTATAGCCCAGCTCAGCAGCGCAGCGCGGCGTGAGCGCGACCATCTCGTAGGAAAAATGATGGTAGTTTTCAGCGGCTTCGGCATGCCCAAGCCCTCGCAGGGCTTCAATCACGGCGCCCTGCGCCTCGGCTTGGCGCGCGTCAATCACGTTGTAAATGGCGCTCACGCCGCCAAAGTGTGGATGCCCAGGCTCGCTCTCGCCGGAAGTGGAAATCCATGAGTCCTGCCCGTCGGGATAATGGTAGAAACGCCGGTAGCCGAAGTCGCGACCCAGCAGCCCGAACTTCCACAGGTGATAGGCGATGTCCTTGCCTTCGTAAACCACGGTGCCGTTGGAGCGTACGATCACCTTGGTGTCTTCACCTTCTTCGCCATCGCTGCTCGCGCCCGGCCTTTTCATCACCCAGCAGCCTGCCTTGGGCCCGCTGGTTTCCTTCCAGATAACGCCTTTTTCCTTGAGCTGCTGAAAGGCCGAGTCCCAGAAATGCAGGTGCAGAATTTCGCTCTCGCGCGGCAGGAAGTCGTAGCGGATGTCGAGCCG
>JBFXAV010000172.1:0-6090 GCA_050183935.1 Candidatus Korobacteraceae bacterium
AGGCACAGGTTCGGGTTCGGGGAGTGTTAGGCTCGGAAACACTCAAGCAGATCGCTCACGGCCTGCGTACCGAATTTTCTTCACAAGCAAATTCAGCAATCAGCAGTGCGCATCTGATCTATGTCTTGATCGGTGGATTCATTTTGGTAATGGCACTGAGCCTCTTTCGCTTGTAAGTTCTCTTGCGACTCGAAAAGCCAGAAGCGGCCCTTTCACCAGGGCGGATCAGCTACGCCTGCAGCGACTCCGGCAAATCCGAGTCCGATAGCTCAATGCCGAATAACTCCGAGAGAATGTCTTTTCGCAACACCTCGCGCTTAGGTCCGCTGCGAAACACTCGACCATCTTTCATCAGGATGGCGTGAGTGATCTCCGGAATTACTTCCGACAAATGGTGGGTCACCAGAACGAGGTTGGTTCCGGACTGTGCCAGCCTTCGCACCGCGCCCAGCAAGTCACGCAGCGCGGCTATATCAAGGCTGTTGCTCGGCTCGTCCAGCACCAACGCCTGCGGCTCATGCACCAGCGCCCGCGCAATGAGTACGCGCCGGGCCTCACCTGAGGAAACCTCGGTCCAGTAACGATCTGCCAAATGATAGGCGTGCACGCGGTGGAGCGCAGCGCGGGCCTTCTCTTCCATTTCTTTTGTAATCTTCTGGTGAGGCCAGATTCCCGTGCTGCCGAAGAATCCGGAGAGCACGATCTCCCACGACGTCAGCCGTCGCGAACTGGAGGCCAGCAGATCGTTCGCAACCAGCCCCAGATGCTGGCGCAGCTCGAAGATGTCCCAGCGTTCGTGACCTAGAATGCGCGCATACGATCCGTTTCGTGCCAACGGATGCAGTTCCTGCGAGATGACCTTGAGCAGCGTGGACTTTCCCGATCCGTTCGGGCCGATGATGGCAACATTCTGCCCGGCGTGAATCCGAAACGAGAGCCCCTTGAGCACCTCGCGGGTTTCCCGCACCACGACCACGTCGTGGAAGTCCATGAGCAATTCCGGTTGAGCAACGGGAGAAACCATGGATGGTGAGCTTACCTTGCCAGCAGTTTTGAGAGCAGCCCTTTGGATTTGGCCGGAGGGAACCGCAGGCGAGCAAGCATCGGCTCCACAGAGGTATCCGGCAAAGGCCGCAGGTCTTTGCGAATGCGGATCATCTCCTGAAACCCCGTGAACCGCTCCAGGCAGTAAAAACAATCGCGCACGAGCTCTTCCGCCAGCTCGCGTTCGCGCCAGGTGAGCTGGCCATTAATGTGATTGTTGAAGGTTCGCAGTGCAAGACACTCATCGGTCTTAGCTTTTTCAGCCGCCTCTACCAGCACCCTGGCAGAGACATTGAAGGCATCGGCGGAGGCTCCCGGCAGAATTTCCTTCAGCCGCTGACCAGCCACCTCGCGAACTTCGTGGGCGGTCTTCTCCTGGTTGGAGATCATGGGGCCAATCTGCTCCGCCGTATAGCCCTTCACGCACAGCCAGAGCATCCCCCGCTCGACCACAGGAAGGTCTTTCATGATCTCGCGCATCTGCTCCAGCGAGATCTCCGGGGCCGGCACCCGGGCCACGCTGCGGCCATAGTCAAAGACCAGTTGCCGGAACGCCATCAGGAACTCCCGTTCGTTGGCAAACTTGAAGCTGGAGAACCAGGCGCTGTTGTCCGCGTGAGCACGCTCGAAGACGGCTGCAAGGTGCGACTCAACCTCCGGCTTGAGCATGGGAAAGTACTGTTCCAGCAATATGCGGGCAATAGGGGAGTAGTCGCGGACGAATTCCTGCCAGCCCAGGCGCTCGCCCCGGCTACAGTCCTCTGCCATAGTGAAAATGGTCCGAACGGCCATAAACAGTGTGGTCTATGCAGTGTAGCAGGAAGAGGCTAGAGGGTCGAAATGCGCGCAGCGAATGCGAACATTCAAGACCTGAACTGCTTGTTGTTTCCACGGAATCAGGCAAGTCGAGCCCGAGACATCTCCTGTCTGCCCCGGAATGCGATCACGCTACTTGCGCACAATGCGTTGGCTGTCGAGGGTTACGTCGCGCTGGAACACCATCTCCAGCGTGCTTCCGGACTCCAGGCGCAAATCGCTGCCGCGACTGAGCAGCGCAATCGCCAGTCCGGCAACACCTCCGGTAGCAGCGCCAAGTGCAAGCCCCTTGGCTCCGCGCTGGGCCACGGCTCCAATCAGAGCGCCCTGCGTAGCCGTTTGGGCGATGGTCGCGGCATCTTTGCCCTTCTCTCCCTCCTGCTGCATGGTGCCTTCGCTGTCTTTCACCTGCTGGCTCTCAGCGCCATGAATCTGCTCAATGCCTCCGGGCAGCATCACGGTGTAGCCCGTCGGATACACCAGCGTCGTAAAGTGTACGAGCAATTCGGCGCGTCCCTTGATCCGTCCGGGACGCTTGGCGTGATCCACCACGCCCTGGACGTAGGTACCGGCGGGAATCAGCACTGTTTCGTTCACCACGAGCGGGAAGGTGGTTTCCGCATACACCTTATCGCCAGGCTTGGCACTCTTGCTGCTGATGGCGTGCGTGAGCTTGACCGGAATGGTGGTTCCTGACTTGATGGTGACGGTTTCGCCTGGAGTGGTGGCGGCTGGAAGGGAAGCCGGCGCCTCCCGGGTAGTCAACTGCGGAAGCGGGCCATCCGTCCTGTCCACCTGCTCCGCGATGGCGGCAGCGGCAAGAACAAAAACTCCAAGGAGAACGCGAACGGCCATAAATCAGACCTCCAACAGGTGAGCTAAGGGTACTGAACCCCGTCGGATAAGAAAAGTAGCGGGACCAAACACACAGAGGAGCCTGCTAAACCGCGTCGCCTTGCTCCCCGGTTACAATCAATACAGCAGAAATGCCTTCCTACGCTTCCCAAATTCCTCCACAGCGTCCCGCCAGTCGTCCGCAATCCGCCTCGGGTCCACCCCCGACGCAAGCGCCTGCATCACCGCCCGGTTATTCACCAAGCCTTCAATCTTTCCGTCGAACTGCTTTGGATACAGCTTGTGAAGCGCCGCTGCCAGTTCCACTCCCAGTTCGGGAGCATCGAAGAACTCCCGATCCACCACAATGATGTTCACCCCACCTACGCGCTGCCCCTGGTACTTGCTTGCCGTGGGGGTGAAGTACACGGGGACGAAACGCACTCCCTGAATCTCGCGGCGATTCAGATAGTCCGCCAGTTCCTCCGCCTTGATCCACGGAGCGCCGACCAATTCAAAGGGCGTATCCGTGCCGCGTCCCACGGAAATGTTGGCGTACTCGATCATGCACACCCCGGGGTAAAGAGTTGCCGCAGTAAGGCTGCGCAGGTTGGGAGAGGGGCTGACCCACGCCAACCCAGTGGAATCAAACCAGTCGCCGCGCTGCCAGCCCTGCATGGGAACCACAGTCAGCTTTGCGTTGATCTTCCGCTCGGCGTTGAACATGCGGGCCAGTTCTCCCAGCGTCATTCCATGCCGAACCGGAACCGGATGGTAGTTCACGAAGCTCTGCGTGCCTTCGTCGGACAGCGGTCCTTGTACATAACTTCCGGTGATGGGATTGGGCCGGTCGAGCACCACCATTTCAATGCCAGCCTCCGCCGCGCCCTCCAGGAAGTAGCCCAGCGTGCTCGCGTAGGTATAGAAGCGCGCGCCGGCATCCTGAACGTCGAATACCACCGCGTCGAGCTTCTTCAATACATCGATCGGCGGGCGGCGCTTGGCTTCCGTATCGCCGTAAACGCTGTACACGGTCACGCCCGTCGCTGGATCGACAGCATTGCCGACCTCTGTTGTATCCAGTTGCCCAAGAACTCCGTGCTCGGGACTGAAGATGGCCGCCAACTCAATTCCGGGCGCAGAAGCCAGCACATCAATCGTGCGACGTCCAGCCGAATCGAGACCGGTGTGATTGGTCACCAGTCCTATCTTGCGCTTTGCGCCCGCCTTCGTGGACACCAGTGTCGCAAACTCGCGATCCTGGAGCACGTCAATTCCCGTGCGCACCTTTCCAGCGCGAACTGTGATTCGCCGTGAGGCTGGCAGCGTCTCGTTATATCCCGTGATGCGCGCCAGCCGAAGCTGCTCCTGCTCATCCGGCGTAAGGTCCAGCGCCGCAGCAACCGCCGTAGCAAGCCGTCCCCGGAGGCTGACCATTGAGGCGCCGCCACCCAAGTGCACCGCATTCGTCAGCAGAATTACATATGAGCGTGTCACCGGATCCATCCACATTGAGGTTCCGGTAAACCCGGTATGCCCGAACGAACCCACGGGAAACAGCTCACCGCGAGGCGAGGAATACGGGGTGTCAATGTCCCAGCCCAGCCCGCGTAATTCGCGTGCTGACACCGGCTGCTGCGGAGTGGTCATCTTCTCCACCGTGAGCGATGAAAGCGCACCGCCACCACCATTGAGCATCGCCTGCGCAAAGCGCGCCAAGTCGTCTGCGGTGGAGAACACTCCTGCATGCCCGCCGACTCCGCCCATGCGGCGCGCGGTGGGGTCATGCACTGTGCCGCGTAGCATGCGCCGTCCATTCGGGGCCGTCGGCGCAATCTCTGACTTCCACGATGCAGGCGGAGTGAACGAGGTGTGCGTCATGCCCAGCGGCTTGAAGATGTATTGCGCAGCAAACTGGTCCAGCGACTGCCCGGAGACTCGCTCCACCAGCTCCGCAAGTACGATGAAGTTAATGTCACTGTAAAGAAAATGCGAGCCCGGAGGACGCACCAGCGATTCCTGATGTGCAAGCCGGTATGCAGCCTGCCTGCCTTGCCGGTTTTCACCGCCCGCAAGCCCTGCGCGCAGGCCGGAGTAATGCGTGAGCAACTGGCGCACCGTGATCTGCTCTTTTCCGTTGGCCGCAAACTCTGGAATGTACTTCGCCACCGGATCGTTCAGGCGCAGGCGACCCTGCTCCACCAACCGCATCACCGAGGGCGTGGTAGCAACCACCTTGGTGAGCGAGGCGACATCGAAGATCGTTTCTACGGTCATGGGTTCGCGCACAGGCGTGACACTCCGCATGCCATAAGCCTTGCGATGCACTACTGTGCCGTTGTGGCCAATGACAACGACTGCCCCTGGAATCTCTTTTTGCTCGATGGCAATGCGAAAAACTTCATCCACTGCGGCAAAGCGTTGGAGCGTTACAGAAGCACGTTCCCCCTCCGAGGGGAGCTGTTGCGTGGCCGCTTGCGGCAATAGAAAGCCCATCAGGATCAGCAGAACCGCGCTGCCGCGGGGTAGACTGCGCCGAAAGTATCGGGATAAACCCATGCGTGCGACCGTAGCCAAAAATTTCCTCGACTCTACACAAGGCAAACCCTCCCCACAAGACACGGTATCTGAACGGGTACGCTCCACAGCATTACCGAAGTCCGATTTACAATGGTTGCAATGGCCGCGTCCGGAGAGAGCACTTACCAGGATCAGGAACGCCGCTTCCGGCGTGCCTTTGAAGTTTTGCAGCGGGGTATTGGAGAACGTGTGTTTCCGGGCGCAGCCACTGCCATCACCTTGCGGGGCGAGTTGCTTGCCCTGAAAGGCATGGGCCGTTTCACCTACGAACCTAACTCTCCCGAAGTTACGCCCGCAACCATCTTCGACCTCGCCTCCGTAACCAAGGTAGTGGCGACCACTACCATGGCCATGCAGCTCTACCAACGTGGCGAGCTTGACCTGGACGCAACCGTGGCTTCCCTGCTGCCCGCTTTTGCCGGTCGCGATCCGGCACGCAAGCAGGTCACAGTGCGTATGCTTCTGCTGCACAGCTCGGGGTTGCCCCCCTATGAACGGCTCTTCGAGCGTGCTTCCACTTCGGAAGATCTGCTTCGGCTGGCTATCTCACTTCCAGTGGCGGAACCGGGATTAAACATTGAATACAGCGATATCGGCTTCATGGTGCTGGGCGAACTGCTGCAGCGCGTAACCGAGGAAAAGCTCGACGCCTTTTGCCAGCGGGAAATCTTTGGCCCTCTCGGCATGTCCAGCACCGGTTTCCGGCCTCCGCTCGGCCTCAAGGATGCGATTCCGCCCACCGAGAACGATACCGCCTTTCGCAAACGAATCGTGCAGGGAGAAGTTCACGACGAAAACGCATGGGTGATGGGCGGC
>JBFXAV010000173.1:0-6049 GCA_050183935.1 Candidatus Korobacteraceae bacterium
GAGCGTTGCGGCCATGCCTGGTTGTTTTCCGTTACGGAGGGCTCCACCCCGGAACCGGACACTCCTGGTCCTGCACCGGGCGGTTGGCCGAGCACTTCGCTCTCAGATTTGCGCCGGAGCAATAACCAGACGCCCAGCACGATCAGCAGTGCCGGCCAGTAGTGTCCAAACCAGTAGAAATGCAGCATTCCTAGATTATGAAGAAGGAAAAATGCACCCAGGGCGATCAAAACAAGAGCGCCAGTCGGAAGTTTCTGAGTCTCTGGGGCAACTGGTTCAGCGCGGCCACTGCTGAAGAGGCTACCCAGATCGAAAGGATCGGGCGCAGGCCTTTCTTCCAAGATGGCATGCGCCGACCGGTAGGCATCGACGATCTGATAGAAGTAAAAAAACGCGATGCCCAGCGCGAAGAAGATTTCCATGCCGCTAAAGCTGTTGGAAACTCCCCAGATCAGCGTGGTGAAAACCAGCAGATGCGCCAGCCCTTTCGCATACAGGCCGCAGTACACCTGCCCCACACCGAATGGGAACAGCACAGCCAGCACCACAGCAAGACCAGGGTTAGGCGAGGTGCGCACGGGAACCCCTACGGCGGCACGAGCTGCTGCGTTCGGGCCAGGCTGCGGAAATTCTGCTCCCTGCAAGCGCTCCGCGACACAGTTCTCGCAGTAGATCACCCCTTTGATGGGACGCTTGCAGGCTTCACACAACGCCGTGCCGCAGATGCGGCAATAGGCCGCGGTGGGTGCTTGCGCGTGAACTGCACAGCTCATGATGCACTCCTCGCAAAGGATTTTGTTCTGGCGCCAGCACGGACTTGATAACGCGCGCCGCGTTGTTCCTGCTCTCGCTGCTGCCGTGGGCCAAACTCGCCGGAAGGCCCCGCAGGCTTCGCATCGTTCTGAAGCGAATCTCCAGGCGGAGGCGAACCGCCTTCGGGACTTTCCGCTGGACTGGGCTCCGGCGCCGTAACTGAATCGCGCAGATCCTGTACCCGCGACTGGATTTCATACACGATTCGTATGTTCTCGTAGTACCTCACCACCTGTCCGGCTGTCTGGTGGTAGATCCGCACCAGATTCTGCGGACGAAGATCGACATTTCGCACGTCCCGAATCTGTATTCCCAGTACGTTCAGCACCATGGAAAACGAGAAGAAGGCCATGGCAAACGACATGGCAACACGTGGCTGCAACAGCAAGGACAGAGTTCCCCGTGCGGGGCCTGTAATCCAAGCGCGAACGCTTTCCCAGATACTTACGCCTGCGTCGGCACGTTCGCTCACGCCCGTGGTAGCAACCAGAATTCGCTCCACCATGCCAGCGGGAGGCGGGACATCCTCCAGTGAGAGCAACCAATGGCGTCCTGCGTCCGCTTCCGCGTACATGGATTGGCACGCGGAGCAAGCTTCCCGGTGAGCTTCGAACCGCGGCCGCGTGTTCTGGGGCAACACGCCGTCGATAGCCTCCGTCAGCAGGGCCTCGAACTCCGTGCAGCGCATCCCGTTTTGTGGCAAACCCGCCATTACGTCACCTTCCTATAAGTACGCGAAAGCACGCGGGCAAGTTCCGTGCGTCCGCGGTTAATTCGGGATTTCACGGTTCCTTCCGGCAGTCGCAGGGCGGCTGCGATTTCCCGATAGTCCATATCCTGTAAATCCCGCAAAATCAGTACCTCCCGAAGCTCCGGAGAGAGCCGCTGTAGCCCTTGCTGCACCACTCGCTGAGTCTCGCGGCTTTCCACCAGGGCATCCGGCGCGGGCCGGGGATCGGCAAGTTGTGCCGCCGGGCTGGGGAGGTCCTCCTCGTCATGGGCGGTGGTGTCGAGCGAGTCGGTGGCCCGTTCCTGCCGGGTACGGCGGTAGTGATCCACCAGAAGGTTGCGAGTCATGGCAGCCAGCCAGGTGGTAAAGGCTCCTCGCGAGGGGTCGTAGGAATTGAGCGTGCGGTAAACCTTGATGAAAACGTCCTGGGTAAGGTCCTGGGCATCCATGGCCGAGCCGGAGAAGCGGAAGCAGATGTTGTACACCCGCGAGCTATGCGAGCGAACGAGTTCTTCCCAGGCGGCGTTGTCGCCTGCCCGGCAGCGACGAATCAGAGAAGCTGCGGCTTGGTTCTCGTCCACCCACGCACTCCCCTGGGGGAGACCCACCCAGGGACTGTATCGACTCACAACTCAATACGAAAGGGCCCACCCTCAGGTTCCGAAGAAGTGCTGGCGCTGTTAGTATTGCGCCGGGTCTGTAAAGGCAGAGTATCAAAACCTTTGTCCTCGGACAGGGTTGTAACCAGCAACCTGCTTTCTTGATAATAGACACCATGCTCTCTCGCTCGGGTATACGAACAGTGCCATGGCTGGCGGCCGTGTTGTGCTTCGCAACTGTGGTCTGGGCAGCAAAGGAATACGTCGCTCCTCCGTTGCAGAACGCGAGCGTGTTTCCAGCTCGGGACGAACATCCCCAGGAGCGAGTGGTTGTGGCCGCCGATCCCTACGATACCCGCGAAAAAGAGCGCATCTTCACTCTGCCTTACAGCGAGAAAGGACTGCTTCCTGTCTACCTCGTCATCAGCAACAATGGCGACCAGCCGGTTTCGCTGATGGACATGAATGTGGAACTGGTGACCACAGGCAGGGACAAGATTGCTCCGGCAGACGAAGACGACCTGTATCGCCGCTTTTCCAAGGTGAGCACGAGGCCGGGACAGCCTTCGCGAGTGCCGATTCCGCTGCCTCGCCGCGCGCCTCGCGGCAGCATCTCTGCGGAAGGCCTCGACGAAATCAAGCGTGCCCCTTTCCAGGCCCGCGCAGTGGAACCTGGCGCAACCCAGGCAGGTTTTGTATTTTTGGATGTTACCGATATACGCGAACCGCTGGCTGGGGCCCGGCTTTATGTGAGCGGCCTGCGCAACGGCGAAGGCAAAGAACTTATGTTCTTTGAGATCGCCATGGACAAGTACCTGGCGGCTCCTCGGACCACTTCCCGGTAGTAACCTTTCGATAATCCTTTGGATTAGTCCACTTTTGCCTGAGTGCAGTTGGAACTGCAACTTTCGCGATGACCAGGGGTTCAGGTTTCCAGTCAGGAGCTCTGATGTGCTCGGATTCGCAATGCGACTCGAGAGCAATCTAGCGGAGCCCGGAGAGATTGCGATGATAAAAAAAGTTTCAATTTTCGCGGCCCTGAGCTTGGCACTGCTGCTGGCAGCGTGCGGAGGCGGAGGAAACGGCGTAACGGCAAACCTGAATCCGGCACAGACAAGCACCGTGCAGGTCACGTTGGGAGATGCCCCCGGCGATTCCGTGGTTTCCTTTTCCGTCAGTATCGATTCGATCGTTCTAACCAACAACACCGGCGGTACGACTTCCGTGCTGACCGAAGCCACGCGGGTGGAGCTAACGCAGCTCGCCGGTACCGCAACGCCAATCGCCACGGTCGATATTCCACGCGCGACCTACACGCAAATAGCGATCACAGTTTCTGCGCCGCAGATAACCTACGTGCATCCGGTCAGCGGTGACACTGTAACTCGCGAGCCGCAAGTGACTATCACCCGTACCATTCGGCTGGATCCGGCGCTGGAATTGGGCGGCACGGCCGTGAACCTGAACCTCGATCTCAGCGTTGCGGAGTCCGTTTCCGTGGACTCGGCCGGCAACGTCACCTTCAATCCCAAATTCCTGGTGCGTCATGGCCGCCTGAACGGCGCTCCTTTGCCGCTGCCAAGGGTGCAACCCATCATCGGACGCGTGGAAGCGGTGTCTGGAAACGTTTTCGCTTTGAGTGTTCGCTTTGACCGAGGCACCGTCCGCGTGAATACCACCGACCAGACGCAGTGGATTGGCAGCAGCGGCATTAGCGCGCTCACTCCCGGCATGATTGTGAACGTTCTCGCACGGTTCGACGAGGTGGGAAAACTGTTCGCGTCCAAAGTTATCAGCCTGCCAGCGCCTTCGGAGATCGGCCTGGAAGGCCTGGTGAAGAACACCACCGGCTCCCCCGTAACCCAGTTCTCGCTGATCACTCACAATGGAATTGGCCGCCTGCTCCCCTGGCTGGGCGGAAGAACCGTGAACATTCAGGTGGGTGGCAGCACTGTGTACCGCATCGACTCGGATGATCTGGACCTCGCGGCGCTTCCGTTCTCTGCTGTGTTCAACGCCAGCGCGCTCGGTGCAGGACAGGCGCTTGAAGTTCAGGCACCCCGGCCCGTTGCGGCAATTACCCTGGACACTGCATCCATCAGCTTGACTGCAAGCCATGTGACGCTGACGGCGCAGCCTGTGGCAGGACAGGTCACCGGGTTTGCCGGAGGCACAACCTTCACCCTGGCGCTGCCGCCTGAGTCAGCGATAGCACGACTCACCCAATCCGACACGCTGCCGGTCTACATGCAGTCAGGAAAAACCCGTTTAACGGGAGCGGTGGATGGTGGTTCGGTCACACTGTCCAACGAAAAACGTGCGATCGTCCGCGGTCTGCTTTTCCTGGATGGAACGCAGTATCGGCTGGCGGCCACGCATATCGTGGTAAGCCAATAAGCGGTTCAATGGATCCACAAAGAGAGGCCAAGGCGGTGCCTTGGCCTCTCTCCTCGTTCGCGGAAACAGCAAGTGGACTGGTTAATTTTTGATCAACAGGAGTTTTCCGGCAAACTGTTCAGCCACTACTGTGAACTTGGAATAACGGCTTCCCCCCCGCTCTGCTACATCAGCCCCTTCCGCAACCCAACGCCGCGCATTCCCTCATCCATTGCCTCATTCGCAAGCCGGTCTGCATCGCGATTCCCCTCGCGCAGCGTGTGCTGCATGGAGAACCACTGCAACTTGCGGATCAGCAGCTTTGCCCGTTCGTAAAGCTCGCGAAGGTTCTCGCTCCGAACCTTGTATACCCCGCCAATCTGCCGCACCATAAGCTCCGAATCGCTGATGACCTTGATCGCCCGCGCCGGATGCTGAGCCGCAAATTCCAGCGCCGCGAGCAATCCCATGTATTCGGCGTAGTTGTTGGTATTCAAGCCGACGAAGCGACTAATCTCCTTGACCCGCTGGCCGTGGTTGTCCTCAATCACCACGCCAAAGCCCGCCGGACCGGGATTGCCGCGAGCACCACCGTCTACGTGCGCAATCAGGTAGGTTTCTGGAGCCTGCTCCATGGGAGCGCCAAACAGCTTGGGTGCCGAAGAGGAAGAAGAAGCTTTCTTGCGAAAGGGGAAGGCACGATAGGGCATGAAGGGAGTGTAGCGTCTGACCAGAAAAAACCCAATGCGGAGGCAGAGAGTGTTCTTTTTATCTTCCCACCGCCAGCCTTGAAGCCAGATGTTCCGGCAGGTCCGCATCCAAAATCCGCTTCTGCGCTTTCTCGATGGCATAGGGAACGCGGCAGTAGGTCACGGAATACGCTTCGGAGTCGAACACTGCAAACGCCGCGCGCCAGTCACTATCGCGGGGCTGCCCGACAGACCCAGGGTTAATAATGTATCGAGTCCCCGGTTTGAGCTTCATTTCAAACGTCTCGCGATCTTTGCGTCGGGCATACTCGGGGCGAAAGGCGGCGCCTTCTCGGTTTACCAACGAGAATCCGCCCTGCATATGCGTGTGTCCGATAAAGGTAATCGGCACCGAAGCCCGCCGCAGCGGCTCCATAGCATCTGCCAGCGCAAGGATGTAATCGTCTTCCTGAAGCGGAGAACTATGCACAAAGCTTGCATTCTCGAGGCCAGGCATACGCTCCGGCCCAACCGGAAGGGTCCGCAGCCAGTCGCGGCTTTCTATCGTAAGCATGGTGCGGGTCCAGAGGTCGGCTATTGCCGCCAGAGAATTAAAGTTTTCCAGGCTCGACAACCCGCTCGAAGCCCGGTCATGGTTCCCCCGCAGGAAAAATGTGCCTAGCTTGCGCGCGCGCGCAACGACCTCGTTGGGAGAGGCGCCGTATCCCACCAAATCTCCCAGGTTGGCGACAAGGTCATGCGCCGGAGCCGCTTCCAGGCAGGCTTCCAGAGCTTCCAGGTTGGCGTGAATGTCGCTCAGCAGAAGGAGGCGCACAGAGTTG
>JBFXAV010000174.1:0-6047 GCA_050183935.1 Candidatus Korobacteraceae bacterium
CGAAGCCGTCAAGAGCGACGCAACCACTTTCTACAAGTTCGCGGGCTTTCTGCATGGATTGTTCCACTCCGAATAGAGCGGGATACGTTGCCTTGGCCACGCTCTGGTCCTTGCCGGCAGTTTTCCCCAGTTGTTCGGAGGATTGGGTTACATCGAGCACGTCGTCGACGATCTGGAAGGCCAGTCCGATCGCCTGGCCAAACCTGCGGACTTGCTTGATTTCTGCGCTTGTCGCTGCTGCGTAGATGCTTCCGGAGACCAGGCTGGCAGTAATCAACGCTCCGGTCTTGGAGCGGTGAATGTATTCGAGCATGGCGGCGTCGGGGGCAGCGCCTTCCGACTCGAGGTCCACCACCTGGCCTCCAATCATGCCATCGACTGTGCCGGTGGCGTGTGCGACCTCATAAACGATTGCGACTCGCTGCTCCGCAGGGCAGGCAAGGCGAGCGAGCACGTCATAAGCATAGGTTTGCAGGGCGTCTCCCGCGAGAATGGCGACGGCTTCGCCGAAGACAACGTGGCAGGTGGGGCGTCCGCGGCGCAGATCGTCGTTGTCGAGGGCCGGAAGATCGTCATGAATGAGGGAGTAGGTGTGGATCATTTCCAGGGCAGCGCCCAGATCTTCAACACCTTCCGGAAGATCGCTACCAGAATCGCTCGCTGAACTTCCATGGCAAACCGAGATGAGACGCGCAGCTTCGATGCACAGGGTGGGGCGGAGCCGTTTTCCTCCGGCAAAGACGCTGTGCCGCATGGCCTGATGAATGGAACTGGGATGCTGGTGAGCAGAGGGCAGCAGGCGCTCCAGCGCGGCGTCGGTCAGCGCGCGTCCCTGCTCCAGGACGTGATCGAGCATACGAGGTGAGTATAGCGGATGGGGTCTTTCATGCCGCCGCTTACGCACGTCGCATCCAAGTCTAGGATGCGAAACAGAACTCAAAACAGGCATAAACCGAAAGCCAGAGAAGACATAAGCGGAGCTGTCGCTGCAAAAGAACTCCAGGCACCGTTCCCCTCGATCGAGCTTCCTATTCAACCTCCATTCCCTCCTATGGAGGCAAGAGTCAGGCAGGAGATACCGTCTGGCGACCAGTGGTTCTACGAGCCAAAGTGGGACGGCTTCCGCTGTCTGGTGTTTCGCAATGACGAACAGGTGCTGCTGCAATCCAAAGCTGGACAGCCATTGGGCCGCTATTTCCCAGAACTGGTTCACGCTTTTTGTCAGGTAAAGGCGAAGCGGTTTGTGCTCGATGGTGAGATTGTGATTTTCATGGATGGACAGCCGTCGTTCGAGGATCTGCTATTGCGAATTCATCCCGCCGCCAGTCGCATTCACAAGCTTTCCATGGAGATTCCGGCAAGTATTGTCCTCTTTGATCTGCTGGTGGACGAAACGGGGCAGAGCTTGCTCGCATTGCCTCTGGAGGAGCGTCGGAGGCGGCTAGAGGAGTTTGCACGCAGGCAGGGGATCAAGATCGCGGATCCAAAAACCTCTTTACGAAATGTGGCGCGTCCGGGAACGCGGCTGCTCATCTCCCCGGTGACCCGGGAACATACCCTTGCAGAGCGCTGGATGGCGAATCTGGCAGGAGCAGGGTTTGATGGGGTGGTCGCCAAGCGGGCGGATGCCACTTATGCTTCCGGCGAGAGGACGGCAATGGTGAAGATCAAACGCATTCGCACTGCAGACTGCGTGGTGGGAGGCTTTCGCTATTCCTCCAAGGGCAACGAGGTGGGCTCGCTTCTTCTGGGACTCTACAATGATGCCGGAGAGCTGGATCATATTGGGTTTACCTCTAGTTTTAACAGCGAAAATCGGGCAAAACTTAAAGTGATTGTTGAAAAATATAAAGATGGGTCCGGTTTTACCGGACGTGCTCCCGGCGGTCCCAGCCGCTGGGCAACGGAACGCAGTGCGGAGTGGGAGCCGTTGCGTCCTGAGCTGGTTTGCGAGGTCGCTTACGATCATTTCTCCCAGGGACGCTTTCGGCATGGCGCCAAATTTCTTCGCTGGCGGCCGGACAAAAGTCCGCGACAGTGCACCATGGAGCAGGTGCAGAAACCGGATAAGCGGCACGAGCGCAAAACTTCAGAGATCCGCCGCGCTGGCTGGACCTGAGGCGAGGGACCTGGGACGAACAGGCACGGCAGTTTGGCCTTGATGCTCCGAAGGGAATGATCATTTTGGGTGTGCAGGGATGCGGCAAGTCGCTATGCGCGCGCGCCATCGCCGGAGAGTGGCAGGTTCCACTGGTGAAGTTCGATACCGCCGCAGTCTTTGACAAGTACATTGGCGAGACAGAAAAGAGAATCCAGAAAGTATTTCGAGTGGCGGAAGGGCTGGCTCCGTGCGTCCTGTGGATCGATGAGCTGGAAAAGGTATTCGCGGGCAGCGGACCGCACTCAGCTTCCGTGGACGCAGGCGTGTCTTCGCGCATACTGGCGGCATTTCTTTCATGGATGCAGGAACGCGAGGCTCCGGTGTTTGTAGCCGCAACCTGTAATGATGTGACGGCATTGCCTCCAGAGCTGATCCGCCAGGGAAGATTCGACGAGCTGTTCTTTGTAGACTTGCCGAACCAGGCGGAGCGGAAACAGATTCTGGCAATCCACTTAAAGCGCCGGAAGCACGATCCCGCGCAATTCAACCTGGAACGAATAGCCGAGCTTGCCGAGGGCTACTCTGGAGCCGAGATCGATGCCGCGGTACATGCCGCGCTGTGCCTGTCGTACTCCAGCAAGCAGATACTCGATACGAAGATGCTGGCGGAGGCGCTCTCGCAAACTGTTCCGCTTTCCATCACGCGAGCGGAAGAGATCCAAAACCTGCGAGAGTGGGCGCGCGACCGTGCGGTACCGGCATCGGGGAGTCAAGGGCAGACAGAGCTTGCACCTCGAATCGCAAACGAGCCAGTGACAGTGGGTACAAGGTAAGGCTCGGCTGGTACAGCTCTCGCTCCGAATCATCCGCTAACTTACTTGCATTGAAACATTAGGAGAGGCAAGATGTTCCTCTGGTCGTAGGAGGAGAAAACAAGATGCGCGATCGGCTGAAGCTGGCAGTTGTTCTGGGATTGTCGATTCTCTCATCTACTGGCGTCGGTTTTACGCAGGATTCCCCACACAGAACCACAGAAACAGACTTGCTCGCACGATTCTCATATGGAGTCAATGGAGTTGTTGCTGCGCCGCGTACGGCATCAGAAACATGTTTCTCCGTGGATCGAAGTGGCAAGTATTTTTTGCAGAGACGAGCCGGAATTGGTCGGACGGTTGTGCTGGCAGGAACACTTGCCGAAGCGCGACGGCAGGAACTCGAACGGATGCTGGATGCTCCCGTATTTTCCTCGCTTGAGAGCAGCGGTGGTGGAATGCTACGCAGCAAAATGGAGCGCTTCGTGGCTGAAGTTCCACGAGAAGATAAGAGCCAGTTTTTGGTCTGGAGCAACAACGATGAGCAACGGCCTTTCCCGGATGCAGTTAGGGCCGTGGTGAATTGGCTTCAGAATTTCAGCGCAGAAGGAGCGGTTGGGACCAAGACTTATCCGGCAGGTATTTGTCCAGTCCTTGGCGGTTTTCGGCCACTCACCTGAAAATTGTCTCGCGCGTGAGAGCCGATCTTTGCTCGGCCTGGACGGTCGGGGGTGCCCGTCCTTACGATGAGCACTTGTTGTGATTCAAATCAGACTGGTGAATCCAAAACTGCAATCCATAGATCCTTCGCTTCGCTCAGGATGACACCATCGAATCATCTGTGGGAGTTCTAAGCGCTGGCGGCGGTGTTACGTCGGCCTGTCGTAAAATTCCTACGAAGCTCATGCGTGTATTCCTGACCGGCGCGACCGGATTCGTGGGGAGCCATGTTGCCCGGGCGCTTGCTGGGCAAGGCGCGGATTTGCGCCTGCTGGTGCGCTCCACTAGCCCTCGCCGGAATGTTGAATTGCTGCGTGCTGAGTGCGTTGTGGGAGACCTCGGACGCCCGGAGACGCTGGGTACAGGGCTTGATGGTTGCGAGGCTGTATTCCATGTGGCTGCGGACTACCGGCTCTGGACACCCACCCGCGAGGAAGTGGATGCCATGTACCGGGCCAACGTGGAAGGAACACGAGCTTTGCTGGAAGCCGCATTACGCGCTGGCGTGCGGCGCTTTGTGTACTGCTCGAGCGTGGCGACCATGGGGTTCACGAGCAATGGTCACCCGGTGGATGAAACTTCGCCGGTAGCGCTCTCCGACATGATTGGACACTACAAACGCTCGAAGTTTCTGGCGGAACAGGTAGCGATGCGCGCCGGTTTGGCGAACAGCGGAATGGACGTAATCACTGTGAATCCCACCACTCCGGTGGGAGAACAGGATGTGAAGCCCACGCCCACAGGCAGAATCATTGTGGACTTCCTGCGGGGCAAGTTCCCGGCTTATGTCGATACCGGACTCAACCTGGTTGATGTAGGTGAAGTCGCGCTTGGACACCTTGCGGCCTTCGAGAAAGGCAGGCCGGGAGAGCGGTACATTCTCGGCGGCGAAAATCTCACTTTGAAGCAGATTCTTGACCAACTGGCGCTGCTGACGGGGCTGCCGTCTCCGACGATTCGGTTGCCGTATGCGGTTGCGCTGGGCTTTGGCATGCTCGACACGCTGGTGGAAGGAATGGTCCTAAAACGGGAACCGCGGGCCAGCCTGGACTCGGTGCGCATGGGCCGTAAGAAAATGTTTGTGACGTCAGCCAAGGCAGAGCGTGAGCTGGGGTGGCGAGTTGTCCCAGCAGGGCCGGCGTTGCGACGGGCGGTGGAGTGGTTCCGGGCAAACCAGTATGCCTGAGCGCATTGTCATTGTTGCCGCCATGCAGCGAGAGATATATCCACTCGTGCGCGGTTGGCAGCGGGTCGGGCTAAAAAATGGGAGAGGCTGGGGCTTTGAAAACCTGATGGTGGTCTGTGGAGGCGTGGGCGCAGGGCCTGCGGAGCGCGCCACTGAAGAAGCCGTGGCGGCATTTCAACCGAAATTGCTTGTGTCGGCAGGGTTTGCGGGAGCCCTCCAGGCGGAGTTAAGGGTTCCGGAGTTGGTTGTGGCGGGCAGCATAGTAGATGCGGTTTCAGGAGAGACGTTTTCTACGGCGGATGCTTCAGCGCGCAAGGTACTGCTTACCACGGATTCCATCGCAGGCCCCGATTCCAAGCGAGAGCTAGCGCTCCGCTTTGGCGCTTGTGCTGTAGATATGGAGGCTGCCTCCGTAGCACGAGTGGCTCGCAGGCATGGCCTGGGCTTTCGGGCAATCAAGGTCATTTCGGATGGAGTGGATTGTGCTCTTCCGCCGTTTTCTCGTTTTCTCACCGCCGACGGAGAGTTCCGCACCCGGTCCTTCGCATTTTTTCTGGCAGCTCGCCCCTGGCTATGGCCTGCCATCGCCAGGTTAGGACGTGACAGCGCTGTTGCTGCTGGTGTTTTGGCGGAGACCTTGCGCCCGCTCGTCCAGGGCAACCGCAAGGGGGGCGAAGTTGCCAGCATCTCCACCCCATAGGCTAGGCTGATACACTAATGTGTTTGGGTGGTTTGTAAACTGGCGGCCACAGTTCGCCGTTACGGGATCTGAGTTGCCCCGGTGACCGCCTGAATCGTTGAACTCTGGAATATGTCCGCAGGCACCCAGCTACGATCTATCCCGCAAAACGAAAGAGTGCCACAAAGCATGCAGGCTGCGGTATATCGTGGCCAGAACGATGTGCGCATGGAGGAAGTTCCGGTACCGGCGATCGGTCCGGGAGAGGTACTGGTCCGGGTTCATACCTGTGGGATCTGCGGAACCGATGTAAAAAAGATCACCAGCGGGTCGCACTCCGCCCCGCGAATTTTCGGGCATGAGACTACGGGGATTGTCGCGGCCGTGGGCCAAGGCGTGGAAACGTTTCAGCCCGGTGACCGGGTGATGGCATTCCACCATATTCCATGCGGTGAGTGTTTTTACTGTGAGCGCAAGGTGTACGCGCAATGCCCTGTGTACAAGAAAGTGGGATGCACCGCAGGGTTTGAACCCAGCGGTGGCGGTTTT
>JBFXAV010000175.1:0-6041 GCA_050183935.1 Candidatus Korobacteraceae bacterium
GGGCTTTGCAGGAGTGGGTGACTGTAGCTCCGGGAGATCAGATTGTTTGCGACGAAGACGGCGTGATCGTGGTGCCACAACACCTGCTGTCGCAGGTGGTCGATAAGGTGGTGGCATGGGCCAGCACGGAAAGCGAATCGCGCGAAGCCATCCAGCAAGGGCTGCCTCTTCTGGCAGCACTCGAAAAATATGGGCACCTGTGAGCGCCGAATTTTTTCGATTTGCTCACAGAATGAACCTGCTGCACTTCTAAAAACATCAAAACAGCAATGTCTTCATTTTTTAAATTATTGAAAGCCGAACGGAATCACGATTTCGGCATCTATAGGAAGCATCTTTAATGCCACGCTACTACCAGTCGGGCATTAAGGTGGGTGGGACCAAGAACATCCCCGAGAACACGGCAAAGCCGGACTTGCTTCAGAGCCTGCCGGAAATCTGGGCCATCATGCGCCCGAGACGGCTCCTTCTCGCGGTTGGTCTGGTGCTGATGATTATCAATCGTGTGTCAGGGTTGGTTCTTCCTGCCTCCACCAAGTTTCTTGTGGACGATGTGATTGGCAAGCAGCAGGTACACGTTCTCTATCCCCTGGTAGGAATTGTGCTGCTGGCAACGTTGCTCCAGGCCGTGACCTCGTTCGCGCTCACGCAAACTCTGTCAAAGGCGGCACAGCGATTGATCGCTGACTTGCGAATGAAAGTACAGGAGCATGTCGGCCGTTTGCCGATCTCGTACTACGACAGCAACAAGACCGGCACGCTTATGTCGCGAATCATGAACGACGTGGAGGGAGTGCGAAATCTGATTGGGACAGGGCTCATCGACTTTGTCGGAGGTCTGGTCACCGCGGGGATCGCTTTCCTGGTTCTGGCGCGCCTGAGCCCCTCCATGACCGCGATTGCATTCGGCTTCATGCTGGTGTTCGGCTTGGGACTGCGCGTCGCATTCCGGAAAATCCGACCCATCTTTCGAGAACGCGCCAAGATCAACGCTGAAGTTACAGGACGCCTCACCGAGTCGTTAGGTGGAGTGCGTGTTGTGAAGGGCTACCACGCTGAAGAACGCGAGCACGAGGTATTTGCATCTGGCATTCATCGCCTCCTGCAGAACGTGTACAAGACCTTGACGGCGACTTCGGTAATGAGTCTTTCGTCGGCAGTCATGATGGGCTTGCTGGGCGCCATTGTAATGTTCATGGGAGCCCGCCAGATTCTGGCGGGTAGTCTCACGCTGGGTGGATTTTTTACCTACACGATGTTTCTTGGCTATCTTGCCGCTCCGCTCTTTCAGGTGGTGGGCGTAGGGACGCAACTGACGGAAGCCATTGCTGGACTGGAACGGACGCGGGAAGTGCTTTCAGTACATCCGGAAGATGAAGATCCGCTACGAACAGTGGATTTGGCCGGAATCCAGGGTGAGATCGAATTCGACGACGTCAGCTTTGCGTATGATCCCTCCAAGACGGTCCTGCATAATATTTCCTTCCAGTCCGCTCCAGGAACGGTAACGGCCCTGGTGGGTTCCTCCGGATCGGGCAAGTCAACCATCATCAGCCTGATCGCCGCCTTTCATAATCCCGTCTCCGGGCGTGTGCTTGTCGACGGGATCGATCTTTCAACGGCCCGGCTGGACTCGTACCGCGCACAACTGGGCGTGGTGTTACAGGAGTCCTTTTTGTTTGACGGAACCATCCGCGAGAATGTCGCGTTCTCCAGGCCGCAGGCCTCGGAGCAGGAAATTTTACGAGCATGCGCGATTGCGCGCGTGGACGAGTTCGTGGACACCTTCGAACAGAGGTATGAAACCGTGATCGGCGAACGAGGCGTGAAGCTTTCTGGAGGTCAACGCCAAAGACTCTCCATTGCCCGCGCCATCCTTGCCGATCCGCGTATCCTTATTCTGGATGAAGCCACTTCCAGCCTGGACTCCGAATCGGAAGCCCTGATTCAGGAGGGCCTGGCACATCTTATGCGCGGACGCACGACTTTTGTGATCGCGCACCGGCTCTCAACCATTCGCCGGGCCGACCAGATTCTGGTCGTTGAGGCGGGGCGCATCGTGGAGCAGGGCACGCACGACTCGCTGTATGCGAAGGGAGGCCGGTATTACGACCTCTATGCCAAGCAGCATGCAATTGCGGAAAACTTGTTTCTGGCCCCGGGGGAAGGCGAGCAAGAAGTGGGGCAGGGAACCGATGTGCAAGCGGATTCTGAACCAGATATTGTCCGATTTATTAGCGAGAAAGCGCTTTAAGATTGTTCAACCGTGGCGCGTGTCTTTTGCTCTCGCTTACTCAGCAATGGACGCAGCCGCCATTGCCATGAACACATTGACTTCATCGGCCATATCCGCTTGGTAACCGCCGGTATTCCGCGCCATCAGGATCACTCCAAGCAAGTCCTTAGCGGGGTCTCCCCAGACATAGGTGCGGTAGACTCCCGCCTTCTCGAAAGTTCCCATCGACGCATAGCGGAACATCCCCAGCGGCTCTCGAACCACTTCAAAGCCGAAGCCCTGCGCGGTACCGGGAGTGTAGCCAGCCTGCAGAGTTCCAGTGTGCGGAGCTGTCATGGTTTCCACTGCCGCAGCCGAAAGAACTCGCTTTCCATTGAGCGTTCCCTTGTTGAGCATCATCTCAAGGAATCGCGCCAGATCGCCCGCCGTGCTCAGCAATCCCGAGTCCGGTGAGGAAATCCCACCGCTTAGCAACCGGGAACGGTCGAGCGGCGTCAGCTTGCCATTCTCCATCGTATACACCGTCGCGACGCGGCTGGCCTTATCGGCGGGAATGTGGAAGAAAGTGTCCTTCATGCCAAGCGGCGAGAAAAGGCGATCCTTCATAAAATCGTCGAAGGACTGCCCGGATGCGACTTCAATGATCCTCCCAAGCACGCCAATGCCGAAGTTCGAGTAATTCCATGTGGTGCCTGGTTGAAAAATCAGGTTCATCCGCTGCGCGCCTTCAGCGATGTATTCCGCGCGCGATTGCGGAGTTGCGCTGCCGCGGCCAGCTTCACCGAGCCCCGAAGTGTGCGTCATCAGGTCCAGCACCGTGAATGGCCGTTGAGCAGGCACCAACTGGCAATCGAATCCGTTTCGGGTTCCACAGGGGTTGACGCGAATTCCCCGGAACTCCGGAATGAACTTTTCCACAGGATCAAGCAGCGACAAGCGGCCTTCATCCACCAGCACCATCACTCCGGCACATGTGACCGGCTTTGTGACCGACATCACCCGGAAGATCGTGTCCGTCTTCATCGCAGTCTTGCTTCCCAGGTCCTGGTAGCCCAGTGCCTCAAGGTTCGCGACCTTTCCGCGTCGCGCAACCAGTGTCACCATCCCGGCAACTTTGCCTTCATCAACAAACTGCTTCATTCGGGATGTCATCTGCGCCAGGCGCTCCGCGCTCATTCCTGCCGCCACTGGGTCGGGCTTCTCGACCAACGAGTCTTCCGCTGTAAGCAGAACCGGGCACATTGCAATGATCAGAATGAAAGTTTTCCAGTATGTCTTCATGGGGATGCTGTGCTGCCTCCTGCACCCTGCAAAATCTGTGTCGCGCTCGTGCGGCAATGTAGCACATCCGAATTTCGGGGCGACAGCCTTGGACAGGCATCTTTCCGCTAATTGAGGTATTCTCACGCGAATCGATTTCGAATCGTTGGTACTATCGTGGCACATTGGACGCACTCATGAACTGGGAAGTGTTGTTGGCATATCCGCAATTCGCATTGCGCCGTGCAGGGAGATACCTGATTGCAGATCTCCTTGTCCCGTGCCGGGTCCTTAGCACCTCGGTTCGTAACGGCGGTCAAACGGAACATTTGCGGCACTTGGCGAATCACCAAAGTTGCGAGGGGGCAGATCATCTTGAACGTTGCCAGGTAATCACTGCCCGAGGATTAGAGGCCTACCACGATACCGTCTGTAACGAGGTGGCAGTTTCGGCAGAGGAAACTGCGGTCATGGGCACGGCCGCAAACATGAACTATGCCGCAGTCAAAACGGAATCTGATGATGATGTGACCGTGGTTGCTGTGGTTACCGCTGGCGTACAAGGGAATGCTGCGTCTGCGGGTGATCCAGCCCTATGGCGCGAGAAGGTTGACGGATGGGAGAAGGTGCCAGTGTATGCCGGCACCATCAACACTCTGGTATTGATCAACGTTCCTTTGACGGAAGGAGCCTTGGCTCGCGCGGCGATCACCATGGCCGAAGCAAAGAGCGCAGCTCTGCAGAGATTGGGGATTCGCAGCCTATATTCCAACGATCTTGCCACTGGCACGGGAACAGACCAATACTGCATCGCTGCTCCATTAAAGGGCGAGAAGCCGCTGACTTCAACAAGCCCGCACGTGAAGCTCGGTGAACTGATCGGACGGGCGGTGAGAGATGCAACTCTGGAAGCTCTGCGCTGGCAAAACGGCTTGGAGCCAAGCTACACGCGCGGGATGTTCCATGCCCTGAAAGGTCACGGGCTCAAGGAGGATTGCTTTTACGAAGAGATCGCTCCTTTGATGAGTGAGCGGGGATTGGTCCTTCTGAAGAAAAACAACAAATCAATTTTTTACGAGCCGCATGTGGCTGCGGCTGCATATGCTATTGCGGCTGTAATGGATCGCGTGCGCTACGGAACGCTTCCTGAATCCGTCGCGAGTGAAGCGATGCGGCAGCAGGCCGCGCTGCTTGCCTCCAATCTCGCCGCCCAGCCGGACAGATGGAATGAATTTCGCGACCGGCTGCAAAAGCAATCCCAAACCAGTGACTGCAAGATGCTCATCCTGGCAGCCATAGCCTTGGGCTGGACAGAGAAGTGGCGCTCGGATTGATGTTCCCATTGGCTCCCGATCCAGTGCTGCTTGCCATCGCCGTGTGCGCAGACTTTGCCTTCGGCGATCCTGTCTATTCCTTGCATCCAGTACGCTTGATCGGGAGGTCGCTCTCAGGTATCGAAAGTTTTCTGCGCCGCATCAGGCTTGACGGATACGGTGGGGGAATTGTTCTTTTTATTTCGCTCGCCACGATCTGGGTGGGGGGAGTGAGTGGGGCTTTACTCTGGATTGTTCGCGTCAACGCCCTTCTCGCTGCGGCACTGCATTTGTTTCTTGCCTACAGCCTGCTTGCTATGGGGGATTTGCTCCATCATGGGCGGGAAGTGGAGGCCGCGCTTTGCCGTGCCGATTTGCCGGCAGCTCGTCTTGCCATTAGCAAGTTGGTGGGACGAGATACCGATCGAATGGATGCAGCTGCCTGCCGTCGCGCTTCGCTCGAAAGTCTGAGTGAAAGTCTGACGGACGGCTTCATGAGCGCACTGTTTTGGTACGCCTTGGTAGGACTGCCGGGGTTAGTTCTCTTCAAGGTAGTTAGCACCATGGACTCCATGGTTGGTTACAAAACGCCACGCTATCTGCGATTCGGATGGTGCGGAGCCCGCCTTGACGATTTGATGAATTTTGTTCCTGCGCGTCTTACGTGGCTGCTCATTGTGTTGGTAGCTGCGGTCCTTCCGCGTAGTTCAGCAAAAAAGGCCTTGCGAATCGGATGGAGTCAGCATGCCCTTTGTCCTGGCCCAAATTCTGGTTGGAGCGAAGCTGCATTGGCAGGAGCGATCGAGCGGCGGCTTGCAGGTCCGATATGGCTGCGTGGAAATCTTGTTACTGATATCTGGCTGGGTGAGCCAAGGGATCCTCCTGCTAGCGAGCATTCCGATTACAGTCATGGCGTAACCGTGGTGGTGGTGACAGGAATTTTGTCTGCGGTACTCGCCTGCATTTTTATCTGGGCGCGTAGTTGACAGCATGCGGCCTGGGTGATATTCAGTGTTCCTACCTTAGGTGCCCGTCAGGGCAGTAACAGGGAAGCCGGTGCAACACCGGCGCGGTCCCGCCACTGTGAGGAAGGGGAAGCCGCTTCAATATGCCACTCAGTCTGAATGGCTGGGGAAGGCGAAGCGGTGAGCAGCAAGTTGCTGCGACCTTTCGAGCCAGGAGACCTACCTAGGGAATAGCGGGCAGACTCCTGCGGAGAACAGGAAGCATGC